>JAAYXC010000383.1 GCA_012516115.1 Bacillota bacterium
CACGAAGACGTGCTTCGTCGCCTGCTGCCGGTTCTGGAGTTGGAAATATTCGGATACGTACACCGTCTCACCGTGCGGGCCGCGCTTCAACCTCCGCTCGCCGGCGGCGTCGTAGAGGAAGTAGGTGGTCTTCCCGCCCACCTCGGCCTGGATCAGCCGGTTCTCCTCGTCCCAGGAGTACTCGTCGCATCTCCCGCAGCCCGGGAAGTGGTGATGGGGCCACTCGTCTTTCCGTCGCTCCTTGCGGACGGTGTTGCCGTTCTCATCGTAGAAATACAGCCACTCCCCGATCCGGGACGGCGCGTGCGGCCTGGAAGTCTCATAGACGTAGGTGAACTCGTAGTTCAATTCTTTCGGCCGGTGATTACCGGGCGCGATCTGATTCAAACTAGTCTTCTCGATGATGTTGCCGATGGTGTCGTAGGCGAAGGTCTGGACGTACCGGTTGGTCCAACCCTTCTTCCGCGCGACGCCCTCCGCCCTGATGAGCTGGTAGAGATCGTCGTACCGGAACTCCTGCCGGATCTCCCGGGCGGTGTTCTCGATGACCAGAATGTTGCCCGCCCGATCAAAGGTGTAGTTAAGGTCCTGGAAATTCTCGCCCCAACGGTTCTGAGTCTCAAGCCGCAAGAGCCAGCGCCGGTACGGATCGTAGGTATATCTCGTTTCTACGTCGTTCCCGTACTTGATATAGACCCGCTGGCCGAACTCGTCGTAGCCGATCTGTTTCACATAATCGAAGCGATCCCAATATTTAATCCCGTAGACGCTTTTCACCTGGCCACCGCGGTCGTATTCGTAGACGAGCTTCTCGCCGTCGGGATAGGTCATCCACTGGACCCGGCCCAGGTAATCGAAGCCCTGCTCGCTCACGAAGACCCACGGCCAGGGCCCGGGCGCCGGTAGATTCATGATCTTGACGGTCTTGATCTCCTCGCCGAGCTTCCCGTAGTACGATTCCGTGACCCCGGAGCCGTCGACCACCTTGTAGAGGCGGCCGGCCCGGTTGTGGGCGTCGCCCGGCCGTCCGTAGATGTATTCCACATCCCGGCTGAAAGGATAATCGATCCTTATCAACCGGTTGTATTCATATCGATACTCGATGGCCCGGCCCTTCGCCCGCAGGTTGCCGTCGACCTTGCGGATCAGGTTCCCCGCCAAATCGTAGACGTACTCCACCAGCCCCGCATCGGGGGTCTTGATGGAAGTCCTTCTCCCGAGGAGGTCGTAGGTCATGACGGTAATATTTTTCTGGTCGTCGACGATCTTCACGATCTCGTTCAGCGGGTTGTACTCGTAGGCGGTGGTGATCTTCTTACCTTGGTTGAACTGCTCGACCCTGACCGTGTTACCCTGTACGTCTTGATAGTTATGTCTTATTTTTCCTTCCGGGTCGGTAACCGTTATCTTGAACAGACCGTCCGCGAGGGAGTAAACGGTGCCGATCCGGCTCCCATCCGGCAGGATGACCTCGGTCGTCCGGTCTAGAATGTCGTAGCGGTTCTCGGTGGGGTTATTAAGCGGGATCTCCGCGTAAAAGTCCATACTGTACCCGGGCTGGAAGACCGGTTGCCCCTGCGCGGCGATCCTGCCCATGGCATCGAAGAGGACCTTGCCCGAGACGGTCATGCCGTAGACGGGTTCCGTGGCTCCCTCCGGCAGGACTTCTCCTTCTTTCTTGGTCTGGATCACCCGCTTTAGACCGTCGATGAAGACCACCATATCCAAGGTTTCATCGTTTGTCGGATCGAAATAGATCTTGTTCCGGGTCACCGCCCGGGCCGGTGTTTCCTCCGGGTAATACGCGAAGGCGACCGCCGGTATGTCCTGGTCATAGGGCGAGAATATCTTCACCGGGCGCCCGAACTGGTCGTATTCCCGCCGCATCCGGTTGCCGTTGATATCGATGGACGATATCTCCACGCCGAAGCGGAAGTCGTAATCCGCGGTGGAAGAATAGCCGAAACTATCCGTGACCCGGGTGAGGTAAATACCGACGACATCATCGTAGGTGAACTCCACCGTGTAACGTTCCCCGTTGGCGTTCGGCGGCCCGGTCACCCTCCGCAGGTTACCGTCGGGATAATACTCGAGGTTCGTGACCTGCGCCCGGCCATCCTCCAGGAACTGGCGCAGTTCGACGAGGTTGCCCGTCCCCTCCTCGTAGCTTCCCTCCCGGTACCGCATCAGAACGCCGTGGCCGTAGACTTTCAGGCGGCTCGGTTTCTCCACGATGTAATGGTCGAGGTCGTAGTAATACTCGATCACCGCCTCCACATCGTCGTCCGCACCCGCGTCCCCGGCCTCGAAATACCTGACGACATTCCCGTATTGGTCGTATTCATAGGTGGAATAAGTGTAGACGCCCGGGTTCTCCTGCCCTTCGTAGAAGTATTTTTCCATCAGGATCAACTGCGGGAAGACCGTGGCCGCGGTATTGTACGGGAAAATATCGAAGAATTCCCGCTGCGTCTCCACATCCAGCAGGCAGTATTGATACACCGTTTTGTTATACGGCCGGCCCGCCCCATCGCTTATGGATTCGCTTTCCACCAGCCCCTTGGTGTAATATGAATCGTTCCGGTAGGTCACGGTCAACGTCTTGTAGACTTTATACCCGTCATCCGGATCCCGGAACTCGGTTGCCACGACGCCGTAACCGTAAAACTCCCTTTCCAGACGGTCGTACCGGCCCTTCTCATACCGGTAGGTGATGACCTGGGTATCGACGCCGTCGCCGCTATGGCCGTCGTAGATCACCGTCTGGCGCAAGACCCATTTGCTATAAGGCAGATCGTAGGTGTTCCCGTCCCTGGCATAATCAAGCTCTATCCTGGCCCCCAGCGGGCGTTCGATGCTCTTCAATTTATTGGTCAGCCCCGTACGGTTCAAGGCCACGCCGAGGTGCCCGTCGTTGTTCGAAGAAACGTAGTCCACGTAGCCGTCGCCGTTTATATCCATGACGGCCGACTCGCGGTTGCCTATGGACCGGCCGGCATCAACGCCGGGATTGATGATGACGAAGGCGGTGGTGAAAGGAATCCAGATGGAGACGGTGAAATACGCACCGGCGCCCAGGTTGACGTTGGCGGTATCGGATAGATGCTTATCAACCGGCGCCCCTTTCCACGCCACGGCGGGGGCAAACCCGCCGCCGGTATTTACGGCCACATACAACTCCGCGTCCGTCTTGATCACCAGATCGACGAGCCCATCGCCGTTCATGTCCATAAGGCCTCTTTCTTCCTGCGAACGGCTGGTGCTGTAGGATATACCGCCGGCGAAACTATAATCGCCGAAGTTGAACCCCAGGCCCAACTCGAGCGGCTCATTCTTGCTCGTTCCCTCGCTTATCTTCCCACTCCCCCAGGACTCGGCGGGCGCGAAGCCGTAACCGCGGTTCAAAGCGACCAGGATCTCCGCGCCATCTTGGGCGACCCGGTCGGGAAGCCCGTCGCCGTTTATATCCACCAAATCCCAATCCGCCTCCGACTTACCCTCGCCGAATAAGTTGAGCGTCACCCCGAGCGGCGACATCAGTCCCCTGATCACGCCGACCGTGGTCCCCACCACGTCGCCGCGGGAATTCGGGATCATCACCGCCGGATTACCGGCGACGCCCCCGTTGGTGGCCCTGTTGGTATTTTGACGGATGGGACCGGAGAAACCGGGCACGGCCCTATTGCGCTCCTCGAGTCCGCCGGTCATGGTGGTGTATTGGATGCGGCCCGGGCCGACGATATCGGGGTACCGGTCCCCGTTCATATCCATAAAATCCAGTTCCCCGGCGCTCGTTCCCTCCGAGGTGGAGACGGTGGCAAAGGAGAATCCCGCGCTGAAGGCATTCTGCGTCGCGGAACTCACCCGGTTGATCCCGCGGCCGCCGCCGGCCGGACCGGTACCGGGGATGGCGATGTAGTCCATCCCCCGCCGGGAACTACTGATCGTGCCCGCGGCGATCCAGCATTGCTCGTCTTCGCTGCCCCAACGGGCCTTTTCCGGTTGGGGGTACATGATATAGACCTTGGCCTGCCCGGGATTGTAATCGTCTCCGATGACGAGGTCTTTTTCCTCGATGGGGCGTAAGGCGCGATCCCCGTTGCCGTTGTAAGCGAAATAACCCCAGCCGCGGTAAGCCGCGGGAAGCAGGTTGGCGACGGCCGGGCCATGCAGGCAGTTCGGTACGGAAAGGCCTCTTTTCTTATAGCCGACCAAAGCGCCTTGGAAGGTTATATAATTTTCCATCTCTTCAAGGCCGTCGAATTCGAACTGCAGCCTCTCCCCCCGGACGACCTCAATTTCCATGGGGAAAACGGGTCGGACGAGCCCGTCATCGATGCTTACCTCGATCTCCCCGACCACCGCCGGGCCTCTTTTTACCCGGAAAACCATCCGGCCGGCGAGCCCCTCCCCGATGGCCGCCTCGTTAAGCGCTAATTCCGGTGAAACGATCACCCGTCCGTCATCATCGGCCTCCCAGAAACCGGGGGCCGCGATTTCCTCCAGATAATACACCGTGACCCTCTTTTGGGTTATCTGTTCTGCCAGATCCCGGAGACGGGTACTGAAATCGAAGAACAGCCTCTCGCCCTTGCCCACCCGCATTTGCAGGGGGGGCACGGGCCGGATTTTTCCGTCGATGATGGGGATGACCGTCTTGGCCAGGCGTTCCCGGGGCCTTTTTACCGTAAAGACTACCCCGTCGTTTAGAACGGCGGAAGAAGAAAGGGATAATTCGGGCCAAACCAAGATCGCCCCGTCTTTGGGGGCCTCCCATGCCTCTTGCGGCGCCCGCAGGTCGTTTTTACCGTAAAGATCTACGTCGTATACCGCCCGCAGGCTGATGGTGGGGTTCCCGCTTTGATCCACCACCGGGATCTCCGCGCCTTCCACGGCGGTATAATAAACCTCCGGGGTCCACTCCACCTGTCGCCAGTCGACCGGCGAATCCGCCTCGATGTAGAACCTCAATTTATCGGATTTTTGGACGGAGAGTTCGTCATCCAGGGCGATCCGTCCGGTGGCGTCCCAACGCAAGGAGCGTTCGATGACGACTTCGCCGTTACGATAGACTAAAAGGCGGAGGTCATCGCTGGTGATGCCCTTCTTCTCCAGATCGCCCCGCAAACGGATCGTGCCGGTCAAGGGCGCTTCGATTTCCCCGCCGCGGCCGGCATAGATGAAGTCTTCGGAAACCTTGAAACGAGTGGGGTTCAGGCCGTTGGCATCTTGGGCGGCGGGGAAATCGATATAGACGATCTCGGGGTCCCACTCCACTTGGTCGAAGGCACCGTCGAAGACCGATTGTACCCGGAAGTAAAGGCGATCGCCTTTCTTGACCGCCAGCGAACTTAAGCCGGTGGGCGTATAAGTTCCGTGATCGTCGGCCTCGATCCGCGCGGCCCAGAGTTCGACGGCGTTATGCTGCACGGCCACCCGGACTCCGTCGGCGGTGGCATAGCCTCCACGTGCCTCTCCGGCCAGGCGGACGGGGGCATGGACGGAGATCCGCCCGTCATAGGGGGCCTCCCAACAGAGCACGGCATCCATCAAGGGGAATGCCTCGAGCATCTTCTGGTATTCCCCGCTGAAATCGCGGGTCAGCCCCCCGGCATCCACGCTTCCGGCGCTTATCGGCACCGGGGTTCGGCCGCTGTCGTTCAAGGTAAAAGTCGGGACGCCGTTTTCCAGGTGGTTGTAATATACGTTGCCGTTATTTACTAAATCCGGCAGGCCGTCGCCGTTGACATCGCTGAAATAGACGGTACTGGTGGTGAACGTCGTGCTGGTGTTGGCCATGAGGCTGGCGCCGATATAACCCTCCGCGCCCGCGCTGACGGTCTCCGAACGATCCAGGGAGATCCCGGTCAGGGTAGGCAAAGGCACCGGCGGGCCGAAGTCCGTGCCTCCACCCGGCCCGGATCTGTTCTTCCGGTAATAGTAGGTGCCGTTTTGCTCGAAGACCTTATCCGGCAAACCGTCCCCGTCCAGATCGATGAGCGCCACCGCTCCTTTACTGGTGGTATAACTATAGCCGGCTTTGAAACCGGCGGAGCCCGCCTTGGTGAAACCTTTTGGGTTGACCCCCGTATAGAGATGGCCGCCCACCGTATCACTGGTGGAACTACCCAGGGCCGTGGCCTCGACCAAGCCCAAAAGACCGAGGCCTATACGATCGTATCCCGTATTCCAATCCACGGGAGGGTTGAAACCCCGACAATCTTCGCCCTCGCTTATCTCGTCATAATAGGTAAAAGTATGGCGGTTGAATTCCCGGCCGTCCGCGCCGTATTGAACGATGGCGGCAAGGAGCGTCTTCCGGAAGGCGCCCGTCCGATAGATTAGTTCATAGGCGCGGACGAGATCATCCCCTAGTCTTACCTCGATCCTCCGCAAAAGATCCGCCGTAACGAGTTTAAACCCGGGACGGCAGTCGATGGAAACATCAAGACGTCGCGGTTCCTGCCTTTCCCGGTCGCGGATGAAATCAACCCGATAGGGCCCCGGTTCTCCGGTCCGGCCGGTATACCGGATGGTCTTAAGATAGAGTTGGACGCCCATGGGCCCGCTGCTTCCGTCACCGGTGCCGCTATCGAATACTTTTGTGTAAGAGTAATCGATGGTATTTCCATTGGTATCCCTTACCTGGACCAACGCCCATTTAAAAATGCTCCCCTTCTCGTCGGCCAGGACGGCTTCGGGCTGCAAACCTTTCTCCGGCGTCCCGCCGTAGAAATGGCGAACCCCTTTTTTATCCGTCACCTCCCACCAATAGGCGGCGGGATCCGCCCCATGACGGATTATCCGGCGGAAAGAACCCTCCACCCGGGTATGGAATACCTTCTCCGCGGTCCGGGGCCGGAGCTCTCCCCGGTGGGCAACCGGCGTAAGTTGCATGCCGTCAAGA
>JAAYXC010000384.1 GCA_012516115.1 Bacillota bacterium
ATCCGGGCCGGGGTGGGGGAGCTGCTCTCCATCGACGGCGATGTGCTCTGTTATTCCAATACCAACCGCCAGCTCCATGCCTTGGCTGGAAACTACGGTCGCCCCAAGGTCGAGGTGATGGCCGAGAGGGCCCGGGCCATCAACCCCGCCGTGAAGGTCATGCCGCGGATGGTCTTCGTCGACGAGGGAAATCTCGGGGAAGTATTGGTCCCGGACCCCTCCTATCTCATCGCCGCCATCGACCGGGTTTCGGCCAAGGTGGCTTTACTCCGTTACTGCGTCTTAAAAGGCATCCCGGTCGTCTCCGTCATGGGCGCCGGGAACAAGTTCGACCCTTTGGCCTTCCGGGTGGACGACATCGGCCGGACCCATACCTGCCCCCTGGCCAAGACGGTGCGGAAGGCCTTAAGAGAGTACGGTATCGAGAAAGGAATCAAGGTGGTTTACTCGACCGAACCACCTTCGACGCCGGTGGAACCGGATCCCGCCACCCCGGCGGTCCCCGGTAGTATTTCCTACGTGCCGCCCGTTGCCGGGCTCATCGCCGCCGGGGTGGTGATCCGGGACCTCCTCGGCCGTTAAATCGTAGCCATTACCTTTATGGAAGTCCTAATAGCCAATGGGCAATGGAGAAATAGATAAAAAGCCCCATACAATCGGCAATAGAAGTAATTAAAGGGCTGCTGGCCACGGCCGGGTCAAGCTTAAAGCGGGTCAAAAGAAAGGGAAGTAAGACACCGACTAGGTTGGCCAGGATTATGATGGCCACCATAGAGACTCCCACTACCAGTCCGACCCGGTACCCTCCGCGGAAGACCCCCAACAGGCCGCTGGCCAGACCCATGACCATCCCTAACATCACCCCGACCAAGATCTCGCGGAAGAGGACCTTAATCCATTGGGAGAGCCTTATTTCACCGGTGGCCAGCGCGCGCACGACCAGGGTTGCCGACTGGGAACCGGCGTTACCGCCACTATCGATAAGGAGAGGCATGAAAAATGCCAGGGCGATGGCGGAAGCCAATGTCTTTTCAAAGAAAGCGATGACCCCGGAAGAAAGGAGGTTTATAAAGACCAGACTCACCAACCAACCGATCCGGCTGGTAAAAAGGGAAAATGCGTTGGCCTCATGGTAAGAAGTACGTAAAGGCGTAACGGCAGCCGACTTATGGAAGTCCTCGGTGGCCTCTTCGCGGGATACATCGAGGACATCGTCGGCGGTGACGATGCCGAGGAGGATCCCCTCCGCATCCACCACCGGGAGGGCAAAGACGTCGTAACGTTCCATGGTGCGCACGGCCTGTTCCCGGTCCTCAAGGGCATTTAGACTGATGAAGACGTGGTCCATAAGCCGTTCGATTTTTTCCGCCGGATCGGCGAGGATCAGGCGCCGGAGTTCGATATCGTCCAAGAGTCGCCAAGAATCATCCGTTACATAGATATTATAGATGGTCTCGCTGTCCGTTCCCCGGGCGCGGATGTGTTCGAGGGCTTGGGCCACGGTCCAATGCGGCCGGACGGCGATATAATCGGGTGTCATGAACCGGCCTACGCTTTCTTCCGGATATCCCAGAAGGGAAAGGGCCTCTTTACGATCTTCGGGAGAAAGAAGGTTTAAAAGCCTCTGGATGGCCCGGCCGGGGAGTTCCTCGAAGAGCGCCGTGCGGTCGTCCGGCCGCATGTTGGCCAACAGGTGCTGGGTCTCCTGGTCGGTAAGGTCCCGCAAAAGGGTATTCATATGGCTGGACTCAAGATAGGCGAAGACCTCGGAAGAGATTTCCTTCGGCAAGAGACGGAAGACCGCGACCCGCGCCGAGGGGGCGAGGAGCATTAAAAGATCGGCCAGATCGGGGATGGAAAGACCGGATAAAAAATCAAGAAGCCCCGGGAGATCTTTTCGGTCCAATAGTTCTTTAATCCGGTTGAGTTCGGTCTCTTTACCGTTTGGAGTAGAAACCGCGGACATAGGCACCTCTCCTTTCCTTAGCCGGAAAAAGAAAAAGACCCAGTCGTCCTCCGGCCCGGGCCTCCGGCAAAGAAAGAAGAGGCCTTTTGCCTATGTTTTCACCGAAAAATGGGCCGGGGGAAGGTGTGTTTTTTCTTTTCCGGCTTTTAAATTGAAGCTGTAAGGGGTAAGATAAGGGTTTTTACTTTTACTTTCGCCTTCAGGTTCCACCTTCTCCACCTGCCTTAATTTAAAAAGCTTAAAACACCTGTTTGATTATATCCTATACTTCCTGACCTGTCAATCAGAAGTAGTATGGACTCCGGAAGAAATAAAAAAAACCCAAAGGAAAAACCGCCAACGACGTAGAAAAGACCACCGAGAAGAAAATGGGGGGGGTTTATTCTTTGGAATTTCAATTCCGTAACGCCAAGATGTCGGATGTCGAGGCCATCCACGAGCTTATCAACGGCTATGCCGCGCAGGGGCTCATGCTCCCCCGTTCCCGGAGCATGATCTATGAAAATATCAGGGAATTCACGGTGATCGTCAAGGGTACTCTCCTTGTCGGCACCGGTTCGCTCCATATTGTTTGGGAAGATCTGGCCGAGATCAGGGCATTGGCCCTCCGGCCGGAGTATACCAGCCGGGGTCTGGGCCGCGAACTCGTCCGCCGGCTGCTCGAGGAGGCGCGGGAACTCGAGATCAAGCGGGTCTTCGCCCTTACCTACCAGCCGCGTTTCTTCGAGAAGTGCGGTTTTCAGCTTATCCAGAAAGAAGAGATGCCCCAGAAGGTCTGGAAGGAATGTATTAACTGTCCGAAGTTTCCCCACTGCGACGAGGTGGCCGTGCTTTACGAGCTGGGAGAAGAGAAGACGAGAGAGGATTGACTATAACGTTTTTGAAGGAATGAGGGTTGCAGCCATGCGCAGGTGGCGTTGTACGGTCTGTGGTTATGTGCATATAGGGAGCGAACCGCCGGAGACCTGTCCGGTCTGCGGGGCGGGCCGCGAGGCCTTCGTGGACGAGGGGCCGGCCGCCGAGAGAGAGGAGGCCTTCCGGCAGGCCGTCATGCCGGTCTTGTGGCGGATCAGTTACGGACTGTATATCCTGGGCGTGCGCCACGGGGACCGGGCCAACGTGATGACCACCAATACCCTTATCCAGGTGGCCGAGGACCCTCTACTCGTCACCGTGGCGGTCAACAAAGGCAACCTCTCTTGGGAGTTCCTCCGGGCCAACCCGGTGGCCGCCGTCTCGATTTTGAGCGAAGAGGGGTATGCTTTGGCCCGTCATTGCGGGCTCCAGAGCGGTCGGCGGGTGGACAAGCTGGCCGGGATACCCCACCGTCCGGCCGGTAACGGGTGCCCCATCATTATCGGCCCGGCGAGTCTTGGTTTTCTGGAGCTGTCCCTTGTACCCGGGGCCGAACTCGATGCCGGCACCCACACCGTCTTTCTGGCGCGGATAACGAACGGCGCCACGCTGGGCGAGGGACGGCCGTTGACCTATGCCCGTTACCAGGAGATCAAGAAGGGTGCCGGTCTTCCCGGAGGTGGCGCGCCACCGCCGCCTTGATGGCCTCCTTCACGGCAAGGGCGTGGGCCTCATCCCGGTAACCCTGCCGCGGCCAGAAGAACCCCCGCAGGCCGTCGCCGCGCCGCCGGGGGACGATATGGACGTGAAGATGGGGCACGCTCTGGCTCACGCGGGTGTTAATCGCCACGAAGGTCCCCTCGGCCGCCATGGCCTCCTCCACCGCCCGGGCCAGGAGTTTGGCAAAGCGAAAAAGCGGCCCGACGGCCTCCTCCGGCAGGTCGGTGAGGGTCTGGTAGTGTTCTTTGGGGATGAGCAACGAGTGGCCGGGGAAGAGCGGCCGCCGGTCGAGGAAGGCGAGGAGGGTTTCGTCCTCGTAGACCACATATGCGGGTTCCTCACCGGCAGCGATCCGGCAGAAGGGGCAGGCTTGTTTCTTGGGCGCCGCGGTCAATTTCTTTTCCTCCCTCTCTAGCGCCTCCTTTGGTCGAGTTTCTCCTCCGCTACGTCTTCTCCTTCTCAGATAATCCTTTCTTTATGAAGGGCGGCTCTATCCAAAAAATTTTTCTCCTCATAGGAGGAGTTCGTGCTTTCATCTAGAATATAGAATTATGAATTCAAAATTGGGAGAGCGGAGTGAATGGGAGGAAGGACGTGGGCCCAACAGGTAATTCGGCCTTTAACGACTTTTGAGTAAAAGTTCCCCCTTCACTCCGTCTTCTCTTCTTCGGATAATCCTCCTTTATGGGAGGTGGCCTCGTCGAAAAAAATCCTTTACTTCTTAGAAGGAATTCGGGCTTTCATCTAGAATTATGAATTAAAAATCAAGCGAGCGGAGTGGTGGAGACGAAGGGCGTGGTTCCAAGAGTACAATTCGCCTTCGACGACCTTGTCGCTGCGGTCTACAAAAAGATCAAGGAAATGATCCTGAACCAGGATCTGAAGCCGGGGACCAAGATCAAGCAAGAGGAACTGGAGCGGGCTCTGGGGGTTAGTCGAACGCCGATCATCAAGGCTTTACATTTGCTCATCGCCGACAACCTTGTCACCTATACACCGCGTAGAGGGTTTACGGTCAAAGAACTTACCACCCGAGAGATGGTAGAGATTTTTTACATCCGCGAACTGCTCGACGGCGCAGCGGCCAGAGAGGCAGCAGTCAAAGCCACCGAAGAGGATCGCGCCGAATTAAGCGCGTAGTTCGTGGGTTTTATGGGCAAGGAATGGGATTCGGAGAACCGAGCACGTTACATGGAATGCGACCGGAGTTTCCATATGCGCCTTTACGACATCGCCGCGATACAGCTTCTACTTCGTATCAACGAAATGTTTAATATCATGAGGGTGAGTTATCAACGAGGACTTCTACGCGACCCTAACGAGACTTTATTAGAGCACTTGAGCATTATTGAAGCCATCAAGAACCGTGATGCGGAGTTGGCCGAACGTCTTGCCCGTACCCATGTGCTGCGTTCGCGGGCTGTCCTTTTAAGGGTATTAGAAGAGAAAGAAGAGAGGTAGGCGATAATAGTGAATTTGAATGATGGTGGTCATTGGATAAAAATGAATTCATAATTCATTTTTGCCGTACAATGGGAGTAAACTTTACAACAGGAGCGGATCTCATGACGAAAATCGCCGTCATTGCTGGGTTTTTGGGACAGACCCGCGACCGATTCTGTTTGTATAACGAGGTGCGCTCGCCTAAGGAGAAATTGGAGGCAGCGGCGGAGATCGAGGGGATTAATGGGGTGGAGATTATCTACCCTTACGACTGCCAGGGGATAGAACTCGCCGAGACTCTAAGAAGGCTCGGTCTAGGGGTGGCGGCGGTAAATGTGAATGTTAAGGGCGAACCAGAGTTCGCTTTTGGGTCTTTAACTTCTCCGGATCCTAATCTTAGGGCGAGGGCGGTAGCACTTATTAAAGAAGGCATGGACTTGGCACGTCATCTTGGCTGTGGCCGGGTCACCGTCTGTCCTTTATCCGACGGTCATGAATACGCTTTCCAGGGTGATTACCAGGAGGAGTGGCGGCGGATGCGAGATGCTTTTGCCGAAGCCGCGGCCTATGCCCCTGATGTCACCCTCAGCCTCGAGTACAAACCTTCCGAGACTAGAGTTTTCTCTACCCTGCCCAATCTTTCAGCTGTTATCTTAATGATCAAGGAAATCGGGCTTCCCAACCTAGGGGTAACTTTTGATATCGGACATTCACTTTATGCTGGTGAGCATCCGGCCCAAGCCCTGGCCATGCTCTACTATCACGGTCTGAAACCTTACATACATGTGAATGATAACTATCGGAACTGGGACTGGGACCTTATTGCCGGTGCCATCAATTTCTGGGATTTGCTCGAGGTCGTATGGACGGCTCGGCATTACGGGTACGACGATTGGTGGACCTTCGACGTTATGCCGGCTAGGATGGATCCGCGGTCTTGTTTTGCTACTTCCGCCAAGTTGTTAAAGGCGATCTTCGCGGCTGCGAAGCGCATCGACGCCAAGGAGCTCGAGCGGCTGCGTGCAGCCACACGTGGCGAGAGAGTACCCAGGATTTTGACTTATCTATGGCGGGCGGTCGGAATAGAAATCGCCGAAGAAAAAGAGTAAGTGGGAGGGGCGATTTCAGATGCTCAGGATTACTCGTAAAAATATCACCTACCGCTTTGGAGAAGAAAATCCCCCTGTTGCCGTAGTAAAGTCCGGCACGGTACTCGTATTTGAAACGTTGGATGCCCATAGTGGCACCGTTCCAAAGGCATCGGCAGGGACCGATGTATACTTTCCTGACCTAGACGAAACCAACGCTAACCCCGTTACCGGTCTGGTTTATGTCGAGGGTGCTAGACCAGGTGATACATTGGCAGTCCGGATCCTGGACGTTCAAGTGACCGGTCAGGGCTTCATTCCGGTACGACCAAAAATGGGTATTATTCACGATATGTCGGAGCGCCCCCTCGCCCGGATAGTTTCAGTCGAAGGTGATCGGTGGGTCTTAAATGAACAATGGTCATTTCCACTCCGCCCAATGGTGGGAACCATCGGCACCGCTATACCCGGTCCTGGTGTCCCGACTATGTATCCCGGGGATCACGGCGGAAACATGGATAACAATTATGTGCGCAAGGGCGCAACGGTTTATCTGCCAGTTATGGTACCCGGCGCATTGTTCGGTCTTGGCGATGTCCATGCAGCTATGGGGGATGGCGAAGCTACGAGTGGGGGGATAGACATTTGTGCAGAAGTTACGGTCGAAATTAACTTGGTTAAAGGTGGAGGACTAAGTCCTTATCCCTACATCGAATATGAAGGAATGTTAATCACTTGCGGTCACGGACCTGATTTGAGTTCGGCCATCGCCTCTGTTACGCGGGAGACCATCAAGATTCTTTCCCGGCAAATGAATATCTCAACACGCGAAGCTTATCAACTTATTAGTGCTTTAGGAGACATTGGTATTGCTCAAGCCTGTAATTGTCCAGGAGTAGATGTCACAACGCGGTTGACCATTCCGATGTTTTGGCGGCACCAGGAGGTGATAAAATGACGGAACGAGTCCTTGTACTGAAAAACATTACTAAGAGGTTCCCTGGCGTAGTAGCGCTTGACAATGTCGATTTTGAACTGAACAAAGCGCAAGTCCATGCACTGGTAGGTGCCAATGGTGCCGGAAAAAGTACATTAGTTAACATTATTGCCGGTGTCATCCGGCCAGATCAAGGCCGCATTATCCTTCGAGGCCGTGACGTTTTAATTGAAAATGAAAAACATGCTGCAGAGTTAGGGATATCTATTGTCTACCAAGAACGCAGTTTAGTTCCTAATCTTTCAGTGGCAGATAACATCTTTGCTGCTCGTCAGCCAATTAATCATTGGGGTTTTATTGACAAAAAGAAACTTCATGAGGAAACGAATAGAATTCTGGCGCGTTTTAATCTACAGATCGATCCTGACCAATTGGTAGGTACTCTTTCTGCTTCTAAACAACAGTTAATTGAAATTGCCAAAGCATGGTCGTTGAATTCAGACATCTTTATTCTTGATGAGCCTACCGCTACTATTACAAAAAGTGAAACTGAGATACTTTTTGAGATTATTAAAGACCTTAAAGCAAAAGGCATTTCCATTATCTACATTTCTCACCGGTTGGAAGAAATTTTCGAAATCGCAGATATGGTGACGATATTGAGAGATGGCAGGCGTGTTGGGACGTATCACATCAGTGAGATCCAAATCAACGATATCATTCATCATATGGTGGGCAAAAGCGTTTCAGTAGAAACGCGATCTAGCTTAACCGATAATCGAAGAAAAATTAAGGCCCTAGAAGTCAGTAATTGTAATGGGATTGGTTTCAGGGATGTTAGTTTCTCCCTTCATGAGGGGGAAATCCTTGGTCTAGCGGGACTGGTGGGTGCGGGACGGTCGGAATTAGCTAGAGCTTTGTATGGAGTTGACCCTTTATTTTCCGGTGAGATCAGGTTATTCGGCAATAGGGTTAAGTTCAACGGGCCGAGCGATGCTATTCGCCATGGTATCGGTTATATGCCTGAAGACCGGAAAGAACAAGGTTTGTTTCTCGGAATGTCAGTGGCAGCTAATATTGCTGCTCCAAATCTTGGTCGGTTCAGCAAATATGGTTGGATTGATGATGGTAAACTTCGCGACGTAGCTTACGAATACGTTCGCAGATTGAAAATCGTTACCCCGGGGATTGATCAGAAGGTCATTAATCTCAGCGGTGGTAATCAACAAAAGGTAGTACTTGCTGCCTGGCTCTTAATCAATCCACGTATTATGATTGTTGATGAACCTACAAAAGGGATTGATGTCGGCACTAAAGCTGAAATTTATCGATTGCTTGACGAATTGCGTGCACAGGGCACTTCGATAATTGTTATTTCTTCTGAATTCAAAGAGCTTTTAGCATTTACCGATAGAATCCTCGTGATGTGGGAAGGGTGCCTAGTCGGTGAGTTAGCGACGAAAGAAGCCACAGAAGAAAAGATTTTAGAGTTGGCATCTGGATTTAGCAAAGGTTTGCGCATTAATGCATGAAATTTACGGGGGGAGTAGTGTAAATCATGTCAAGTAAAGAAAAAAGTATATTAAATATCAGGAGTAATTGGCCTACTCATATCTTTCGCTACCGGGAAGCTACACTTAGTCTAATTATTATTGTATTTTCCTTGCTGCTATCTATTAGGTACCCGAACTTTTTAACTCTTGGAAATCTTAAAGCTACACTTGTTGGCCTCACTAGTGATGCCATCATTGCTGTAGGCATGTGTATGCTGTTAATAACAGGTGAGATAGACTTATCAGTTGGATCGACCCTTGCTCTTGCCGGTGCCGTCACAGGGTTGACCCTTGTATCGAACTGGCCGATCATTCTATCTATCTCGGCCGGAATTTTAGTCGGCGTAACAATTGGTTTGATTAACGCATTTGTCGTTGACAAGCTTAGAGTTAATTTCTTTATTGCGACTTTGGGGATGATGCAAATAGCACGCGGTATCGCAGTGATCCTTGCCGAAGGGGGGATCGCATTTCTTCCTCCGAACTTTACCTGGCTTGGGCAGAAAGTAGTATTTGGTTTTCAATTACCAGTCTGGTTTATGTTTATCATTATGGTCGTTTTCGGTGTACTTCTAGCTAAGCACCGGGTTTTTCGTCAGCTTTACTATATCGGTGGTAATAGAAGAGCAGCAGCTTTGTCTGGCATCAATATTTCCCGTATGCGTATCCTGGTATATACGCTGACAGGGGCACTGGCTGCATTTGCAGGTGTTTTAAACACAGCGCGATTTGGTTCTGCCATCTCTACAGCCGGCGCCAATGCGGAAATGCGCGTTATCGCTGCAGCGGTTATCGGTGGGTGCAGTATGGCCGGTGGAGAAGGCACGATTTTAGGGGTATTCTTGGGCACAATTTTTATGTCTTTAATCAGCAGTGCCCTCGTTACAGCCAATGTCTCTGTATACTGGCATTCAATTGTTACCGGTTTGGTTCTTATTAGTGCGGTTGCCTTCGATATTTTGGTCAATCGTAATCGAATATTATTGCGAAAGTAATTATATTCTCCTAGACAAACATTGAGGAGGTGATTGATGATAAATAGTTACAAG
>JAAYXC010000385.1 GCA_012516115.1 Bacillota bacterium
CCCCCAGATCCGCCCAGCGGCTCAACCCCCCGACGGTCGGCCCTAAATAATGCCATTGAAAAGTGGTGACCCCGATTAAGTCGCTGATGGTTCCCACGAGCGCGCCGAAGAGGATCTCCGGATAGAGCCGGCGCCACACCCTCCGTGGCACCAGGATGAAGAAGGCAAGCCAAAAAACGGCGGTCAAAAGGATATAGCCCAAAGAAGACCCCCCGCGCTAGCTTACCCGGTCGGGTAATAGCCCACACGGCCCCCGGAAACGCGATGGGGCGGAGGAAAAGATGGACGCGCTGAGCTTGATCCTTTTTAGCGGTGACTACGACCGGGCCATGGCCGCCTTTACCATCGCCAACGGCGCGGCCGGTGCCGGGGATAAGGTAACCGTTTTCTTCACCTTTTGGGGCGTTTCCCTGCTGCGGAAGAGAAAAACTACTGGGAAAGGCATCCTGCAAACCGCCTTCAAGCGACTCATGCCCTGCGGGCCCACCGACCTTCCCCTCTCCCGGTTCAACTTCGCCGGTCTGGGCCCTTCCCTTCTCCGCCGACTCATCCGGCGGGAAAAAGGGCAGACCCTGGAGGACCTCCTGGCCCTGGCCGGGGAAAGGGGCGTGGAATTCGTCGTCTGTCAGGCCTCTTTAACCCTGCTCGGGTTAACGCCGGAAGAGCTGGTGGCCTTTCCCCACCTCCGCGTGGGAGACGTACACGACTTCCTCCAAACGGCCAAGAACTCGGCGATCTGTCTTTTCATCTGATCGATCCACGCTCGAGTTTCGCGCGCCAATAATGGATAGAAAATATAACCGTTTTATTCCCCGAGCGACGAGCGACGCTTCAAGTGCCATACCAGCGCCGATAATGATGGTATTCACGTTGCAAACTCATCATGGCCGGGGTGACTTCCCGCTGGAGTTCGGAGGCCGTCCGGTCGTCCCCCCGCTCCAGGGCCTCCCTGAGCCGGTCGAAATACGAATTGGCCACGATGGCGCGCCGGATCCGATCGATCTTCTCCCAAGCGGCCGTACCGAGGGCATCCCCGACTTCGTGCCGGGGTACGCATCCGCGCACCTGCGCCAACCAGGCCGGCAGCAGTCTCTCCCGGAGTTCCAGCCGCCACCGGGCCAGCATCGCCGCCACGTAACCGTCGATGACCTCGGGAAGGAAGACCCCCTCGGCCTCAAGCAACGAACGACCCGGCGCGTCCGGAGCCAGGGCCTGAAGGGTCTCCCAGACCGTGGCGGGCGGCCGGCCGAAGAGGCGGAAACGTTCCTCTTCGCCGTAGGCGTCGAAGACATCCTCTTCGCTCCGGTAAGCCCGTTCGGTCGGGAGGTAGTCGGCCGGCTGGCCGGCCGCCTTGTTGAATTCGGTTAAAAGTTCTTCTTCTTTCTTCCGGGTCCTTACCACGTACTCCATGCCGTCCAGCATGGCCTGGAAAAAACCGGCCAGGGCCAGATAAGTGTTGGTATGCGGGTGGGGCGCGCGAACCTCGAAGCGGGTGCCGGCCGGCCGCTCCGGGTCGCGCACCAAACAGATGAGGACCGTCCGGTTCCTGGTGACCCGACTGACCGTCGGGCCGATGGCCGCCACCGGACAGACGGGGGCCTCGAACCCCGGTTGGAGACGGTTGAAGGCGTCGTTGGTGGCGGTCACCAGGGCCGCCAGGGTCGGCCAATGTTTGAGGAGGCCGAAGAGCGCTCCCCAGCCGAGGGGGCTGAGATAATGGCGGTAGGGATCGGCCGGGGCGAAGAGATTCACCGTGCGACCGTCCCGGAGACGGATGGCCAGGCCCACATGGGTGTGCTCGCCGCTTCCGGCCACGCCGGGGATGGGCTTGGCCATGAAGGTCACTTCCAAACCGTAACGCCGGAATACTTCTTTGATGATGATCCGGGCTAAAAGTTCGTTATCGGCCGCCTGGAGGGGCGTGGCATAACGCCAATCTATCTCCAGCTGTTCCATCACATCCCCGAACCGACCTTCCTCGCGCAGGCGGGCCTTGACCCCGCCCACCTCTTTATGGCCCATCTCCGGCGCCAGGCCGTATTCTTCGAGAAGTAAAAGCGAAGTCTCCAGGGCCGCGCGGACCGGACCCTTCGTCCTTTTCCAATACTGCTCCTGCAAGGCCTGGGAGACGGCCAGTTCGTCCACGCCCACGCTGCCACCGGGCGTACGAACCCAAAACTCGAGTTCGGTGGCAGCGGTGGGAATGACTTCCACCACGTCATCGGGGGCAAAACCGAGCTCGGCGGTGAACTCCGGCCAGGCAAAAAGCAGGCGGCGAACCTTTTCACCGAGCACGCTCGTCGCCCGCATGAGTACCGAACGCGAATCGACCCTTCGTCCGGCGTGCAACAAGAACGAAGGGATGCGCAGCGTGCCCACGGGCAGACCGGTCACGGGATCTTCCAGGTCCCAATTGTAATCGATATACCATGAGACCGAGGGATCGGTGATGAAATCGACTTTACCATCGTTCAAAGTAGCGATGCCGGGAAGAACCACGCTGCTCCCGTCGGTCTGAATCGCTCCGGTAAGAAAGCCCGGCGCATCGCGGAGAAACGTCGCCACCGGGATCTTTTCATCGGTGTCGTTACCGCCCAGATCTACAGCCACCAGCGATACGAAACGGATCTCCGGGTGTTCGGCCAGAAAATGACGGATTCCGGCTTCGTTTCGCGCCGTGGGAGGTACGAGATAGGTAAGTCCGGTACGCAAGAAAGTTCCCATGACCGTTCTTCCTCCCTGCCGGGAAGATCACTCCCCCATACCTTCTGTCTTCGTCCCCGCAGCCAGAGGGATCGAATCCTTCTCAGCCCGCCTTTCACGCCGACGTTCCTCTTTGGCCCTCTTCAGCCCTTCCCGCGCCAAACCCAAAAGCCGGTCTCTCTCCCCCCGCGGAATGAAAAACTCCACGGCCATCGTCTCGTTCTGGATTAGGAGCACTTCTCCCCGGGGAACGGCTGGACGGTAGGCCGCCCAGAAACCCGTTCCCACCCGGAAGGCGCTCGGCGTTCCTTGCCCCCGCTCCATCCGGCGGCCGGGAAGAAAAGGAATAAAGGCATGGCAGCTGAATCCGTCCCGGTAAAAAAGGAATCTGGCGGGGGAAACGCCGGCCAGGACGAAATAACCGGCGAGACCGGGTAAGAGACGAACGAGGTTGATGAGCTGGAGGCGAAAAGCCTCCTTTTGGCCGAAGAGAAGGGGAAGAAAAACGAGAAGCCCGAGGACCAGCGCATAAGAAACGAGATAGGACCGTACCCGACGAGAATAATAACGCCACCATTCCGCCCGGGACGGACGATAGGCATGAACCGGCTCTCCCATCCGGCGTTCCCGTCTGGTCGCCACAATATCCCAGATAAATGAAAAAAGTAACATGAACAACAAGATCCCCAGGTTGCCGAAGAGAAAACCCAGCCAGGCCATCTTCTGCCGACCTCCGTCCGTGGCTCGTCCTCATCAAATCTTACCCGAGCCGTGCCCGGACGTCAACCACCATTTTCCCTTCGGCGCAGGTAGAATAAAGGACAGGTACGCACGTCCGACGCGAAGTCTAGGCACCTCGGGGCCGATGGCCCCAGACGGGCCGGTAGCGGCGACCCAGATGGAGAAGAAGGGCGGCCACGGTCAAACCGGCATAGACGAGGACCAGTTGCCCTATGGAGAAGATGAAACGGCGGACGAAACCGAACCCACCATAACGGACGGGGGGCACGAGGAAAACGGGAAGACGGAAGAAAGGAAAAACAAGAAAAGTATAAAACCCGGCGATCACCGCATGATAGAGACGGGCCAAGACATAGGGTCCCATGCGGATGTCGGTGCCATGCACGACGCTGGCCACCTGACCGTGTACGGAAAGACCACTCCAGGCGATGATGGCCCCGGCCATCACCGCCCTTTCCCGAAGGGAAGCGGCGGCCCCGGCCGCCGCCCCC
>JAAYXC010000386.1 GCA_012516115.1 Bacillota bacterium
CGCCGCACGGTGGCGGTTCCCGCGAAAAGCACCTCCTCGGCATCCGGCGAATCCTCGACAGAACCCGACCAGTATTTGACCGCCTGTTCACGCCAATAGGCCGGGGCGGCGGAGACCAGGGGGGTAAAGACGCCGGTTATCCGGTTCGTCTTGAATACCCGGCCGGTCAAGGAAAACTCAATTAGCGCCGCGGGGAAGGTCTCCCTCCCCTGGGCCAGTCGGTCCACCACCAGTAAATGATGTCCCCACCATGCCACTTCTTTAGGGTTGTTGTTGATAACGAACAAGCACTTGGACCGGGAAGGAAGATGGGGGAACTTCTCCTTTCTCACCTCCTCGAAAATCAGTTCGCGGATGATATAAAGCAAGTGATAAATCAGGTAGTTCGCTTCATGAAGGGCAAGGAAGGGGTTGTAGTGGTAAAAAGAAACTAATTTTTGGTCTACGCATCGCCTTTCCATTAACATTTCCATGGCTTGTAATGCCTGATTCATGAAAACAGCTTCGTTTCCGTTCGGATTTTTTACGACATAAGAAGTGGCGTCGAAATACTTTGCTTGGGGGTTCTTTTCCTTGCCGAACTCGTAAGACCGGCCGGGTTCCCATCGTCCCTTGCCCAAGTGGGAAATAGTCTCGTCCGGGTTACGCCAAATGTGGTAAAACGTCGCGCCGGAAACCTTCGCGGTAGTGCTCATGGTAGCTCCTCCGGGCCGGAGATCTTGGGCCGGGCCGGGGGTTCGGGCCAAGGTACGTCCTCGCCGGCCACCTTCGACGGAAGGTCGCGGAGTGCTTGCCGGTATTCCCGCCAAGCCGCCCGTTCCTCCTCGGTCAAAGGGGCGTCGGGTAGCTGGGTCCAGTCAGTCAGGCAAAGAAGCTGGTTCCGTCTCGCCCGTACCTGGCGCATGAACTCCTCTTGGCCTTTTACCCAGGCCATGGCCTCCCAGTCCCACTTATGGTAAGGGGTCGGCCGTTCGGGAACCTCGATGTCATCGGGGTGGGCTTTTTCCTCCGAGTGATAATAAACGCCGTCACGGGTCATAAAGGAACCTGCTACGCCATACTTCGGCGCACGACAGGAAATGTCGCGGTCCTCCGGGTTCCGCTTCTCATTCCACCGGGCAAAGTAGACGCCGCCTTCCGGAGTCGCAAAAGCTCGAATCTCGGGGTACCCTTGGGGAGGAAGGGGAAAGACGATCTCGCCGCCGTCCAACATGAATAGTTCCGGGTCTTCACGGGGAAGAGTGCCGGGATAGCTGTAGACGTACCCTTTCGAATCCAGAAAATAGCGCCGCTTGGGCATTCCTTTATCCCTCCTTGCTCCAGATAAGTCTTTCGCCTCGGTCCATCCTGGCCAAGGCATTGGGAATCCCTCTCGCCGCCGCCCACCGCTCGGCCGCCGCGCGGTCCAGGGTGGCGAAACCGATTCGCCCTCTAAAAACCGGGGAATCCCCAAGCGTGAAAGCTATGAGAAGATAATCGCCGGAGAATAGCCGGAAAACCTGCTCCAAGGCCACGGAAGAACTTTTCGCCGCTGTCGCCGTCGCCATTTTAATTTCCCTCCTCTTTTATCCGCCTTGCCGTCATCGTTCGCGTCCCTACCCAGTAATCATCCGGCCGGATCCCTCGCCGTTTACAGACAAGCCGCTTCGCCTCCTCGGTGGTCCGGGCCTCCACCAAGGAGATCTGGCCGGCCAGATCCCGAACCTGATAAACAGGCATTATCATCTTCACCTCCCTTCATATTACCTTATTACCATATTACCTCTTTACCTTATTAAAGTCAATAGGGTATAATGGGGATGGAGGGAAAAACGATGACGCCAACAAAAAACCCGGTTGTAACTTTGGTTCTGCCTGCCGAACTCTTAAAGCAGATCGAGGATTTCCGCTTCACTTACCGATTCCAGAACAGATCGCAGGCTGTGATATGGCTATTGAAGGCCGCCTTGGAAGCCGGGTTGAAGCCAGACAGGAGGGGGGAATAATCCCCGCCCCCCTCCGCCGCGCCGCCCGGGGGTCCGGGGCCGCGCCCGAATGTGGGAGTGTAAATCTCCATAGAGGTTTCGATTCGCCGCTTGTAGGGCAATCTACGCGGTCATTTTTTCGGGCCGCCTCGCTAAAGGGGCGGCCGCTGTTTTTCGCGGTCTAAAAAACGCATCGGCGGCCCCAAGAGGAGCCGCCAATGCGCAGGAGTGAAGACCAAACAGGAACGCTCCGGGCACGCGCGGGAGCAGTCACGCGCGCCCTATCTATAGCAAAGGAGACGGGGGCCGCTTGCCCAGGGCGTCCACCCGTCCCTCATTGCCCTTATGCGGGCACGTCCAAGGTTACGCACCAGGACAGGGTATCACCGGAGGGGGGAGTGTACTGGCGATTCCAACTCGGCATCCCGTCAACGAATGTAATGGCACGGATGGAAATTAGATCCTTCTCCCATTCCGGCCCGAGATTGGCATCAATCCAGATCGAAGGAGCCAACGCGCCGATATAAAACCGCGGCGCCACTAGGGAGAGATCGCCCTTCTGGCCGAGGGCCGGGAGACGGTCGTTGAAGAAAAGCGGGCGGCCCATCAAAGTGTCGGGCGAAGCGTCGCGGCCGCTGGGCTGCCAGATGAGGTTCCCCGCGTCGTCCTTCATAGTGAGAAGCTGGGTGAGGATGCTCGGATGGGCCACCCAGATCGCATCGGCGAACGCCGCGGGCAGGAACCGCGCCACCATCGCCACCACGTCGGCATAGGCGATCTTATTGGCCAATGCCCGGGGGACGGCGATCAACGCCGGATTCCCAGGGGTCAGGAAGCCCATCGGTTTGCCCACGCCGTCGGCGGTCATGAAAGCTTCATCGATGCCCGCCGCGATCGTCCGGCGGAGCGCCTCTTCAAGCTTTTGGGTGAAGTCCCCGCCGAAGTAATCCATCTCCCGAGAAATCGAAGTATAAAGGGAAAGTTTCTTGGCGTGCAGGGTAACCTGCCGAAGTTTCGCCTGCTGGGTCGTCCCGGCCGGCATCCCCTCGCCTTGCCACTGAATCCGGAAGCCGCCGTAAAGGAGATTTCCACTTTGATCCAGATCATCCCATACCCACCCGGGTACCTCGATGGCGGTCAAGCCGACAGTCTGCACCCGGGAGAGGAAGATGGATTGCTGGACAATCGCCTCGAAGAGCTGCACAACCTGGGCCGTGGGCAGGGCGAACCCGCCCGCCGCGCCGGCGCCCGCCAAGTGCTGAGATACCACGGAGAGCCGAGGGTCATGACGGCCGGAGAGAACGGCGCCGAAAAACTCGCCAATGTCCTTAAAGCCCCCATCCTCTGGGACGATGTTCGGAAAAAGCCGGTTAAAAAAGGTTTTCTGCTCGCCGCCGAGACCACCACCAACCGGCCCGCCGGGCCGCCATGGGGGTTCTACAGGTTGATCCAGGATCTCGAGGGCTCGCGCCCGGTCCTCGTCTTTGCGAAGGTCGAGATCTTTGAAGATCCCATCGCCCAAGACCATATTGACCGCATCTATTTTGGCTTGGAGACGGTCGAGGTCCTTTACCTCATTTTTTGTTAAATCCCGGCCTTCATGTTTCGCTTTATTAACGATGGATTCCATAGTTTCGATAAAATTCGCCCTAAGCTGAAGAAGTTCTTGGCGCGTATATCTTTGGTTTCTAAAAACATATTCGCCATAACTCATTTTTGTTACTCCTTTCTTTTAATTTAAGTCTTTCCTCGCGTCCCGCGTCCCGCAAAAAACGAAGGCGGGCGGGACGCACGCTCCGTCAAGGAACTCGCGCCGCGCCCCGCC
>JAAYXC010000387.1 GCA_012516115.1 Bacillota bacterium
ACCTGCAGCGTCGTCCAGTCCCTGGCCAAGTGGAAACGTTACGCCCTGCGTCGCTACGGGTTTGCGGTCGGCGAAGGGCTCTACACCGACATGAACGCCATCCGGCCCGACGAGGTCCTCGATAACCTCCACTCCCTCTACGTCGACCAGTGGGACTGGGAGCTGGTCATCTCTCCGGAGGCGCGCAACCTCAAGACCTTAAAGGACGTGGTCCGGAAGATCTACGAAGTCTTTAAGAAGACCGAGGACTACATCTGCGGGCTCTACCCCATGCTCTCACGCAAGCTTCCGCCGGAGATCCATTTTATCACCGCGGAAGACCTGGCGCGTCGTTTCCCCCATCTTACTCCTAAAGAACGGGAAGACGAAATCGCCAGGGAGAAGGGTGCGGTCTTCGTCATCGGCATCGGGGGGACCTTGAGCACCGGGGAGCGGCACGACGGCCGGGCGCCGGACTACGACGACTGGGAGTTGAACGGGGACATCATCTTCTGGTACCCGCTGCTTGAAACGGCCTTCGAGGTCTCGTCCATGGGCATCCGGGTGGACCCGGCGGCCCTCGACCGCCAGCTCCGCCTGGCCGGCTGTGAAGAGCGGCGGGAGCTTCCCTTCCACCGGGAGCTTCTTTCCGGCCGGCTTCCGCAGACCGTGGGCGGCGGCATCGGCCAGTCCCGGATGTGCATGTTCTTCCTGGACAAGGCCCATATCGGGGAGGTGCAGGCCTCGGTCTGGTCCGAGGAGATCCTCGCCGCCTGCGAGGAGGCGGGGGTAATACTGCTCTGAAATCGCCGAGGGGATCCTTTAGGGGTTCGATAAAATTTTAGACAGGATTAACAGGATTTAGAAATTATTCACCCGTTGATCGAATTTTTTAGATACCAAAATCCAATTAATCCTGTTAATCCTGTCCATTTTTCCCCTATCGAGTCCGAGAAAGAGCCAGGGCAGGGGGGTAAGTTGCGGGTTACGGCATTCCGGGAGAAAGTGGCAACTTCATTCCGTTCTGCAAGATGGAGTTGCGTCAAATTCATTCCGCAAGGTGAAACTCATGGATATATATGGAAAAAAATGAATTGACGAGGATCTCTCCCCCGACTAAGATGAGAGGCGGAAGGTAGCGCGCGGAGGGAAGAGGAGAGAGAACCGGTCGGGTCTCCGGTCCCCATGGCCGGACCCGGCCGGCTTGTCATGAAAATATTTATCCTCTTCTGAATCTACCGCCTTCTTTCGCCTCTTCCGCCCGGGGGAAGGACCGCGGAGGTGGCCGCCGCTACCGACCGGTTTAGAGGAAAGCTTGCGAGATTGGAGGTAGGTCTGGTCATGAATCTACGACGTCCGAATGCCAACGAAGCGACGGGCACGTTCAACCGATCGCGCAACGTCGTGCCCATGTCCGGCATCTGCACCACCTGCGTCGACGGATGCACGGGTGGCTGCGAGGCTTTTCTTGCTTCCTTCCGCGGCCGCGAGGTCCTCTATCCCAAACCGTTCGGCGAGGTAACCGCCGGCGCGGACAAGAACTACCCGGTCGACTATTCCCATCTCAACATCCAGGGTTATGCCGCGGGCGCGAAAGGGTTGCCCCCGGGGGTAGAGCCCGGACCGGATACCACCGCCTTCCCAATGGTCGATACCGAGACGGAGTACGGGTGGACGAAGAAGGTCAAGATGCGCCTGCCCATCTTTACGGGTGCCCTGGGCTCGACCGAGATTGCCCGGAAGAACTGGGAGCACTTCGCGGTCGGGGCCGCCATCTCCGGCATCACCCTCGTCTGCGGGGAGAACGTCTGCGGGGTCGACCCCGAGCTGGAACTGGATGCTCACGGAAAGGTAAAACGTTCGCCGGAGATGGACCGCCGGATCGAGACCTATAAGCGTTATCATGAGGGCTACGGTGAGATCCTCGTCCAGATGAACGTCGAGGACACCCGCTTCGGCGTCGCCGAGTACGTCCTGGAGAAACACGGGCTCGATACCATCGAGCTCAAGTGGGGCCAGGGTGCCAAATGCATCGGCGGCGAGATCAAGGTCAAGAGCCTGGAGCGGGCCTTGGAGCTCTCCCGCCGCGGTTACATCGTCCTCCCGGACCCGAACAACCCGGCGGTCCAGGAGGCCTTCCGGCGCGGGGCGATCAAGGAGTTCGAGCGCCATTCGCGTTTGGGTTTTGTCACCCGCGAGTCTTTCCTGGCCGAGGTCGAGCGCCTGCGGAGACTCGGGTTCAAGCGCGTCACTTTAAAGACCGGCGCCTACTCCGCGGTGGAGTTGGCCATGGCCCTCCGCTACGGGAGCGAGGCCCGGATCGACCTTATCACCATCGACGGCGCCCCCGGCGGGACGGGGATGAGCCCCTGGCCGATGATGAACGAATGGGGTATTCCCACCTTCTACCTGGAGGCCCTGGCCTATCGATACGCCGAGAAGCTCCGTCAGCGGGGCCTGCGTGTCCCGGATCTGGCCATAGCCGGCGGTTTCTCCACCGAAGACGGGGTCTTCAAGGCCATCGCCATGGGTAGCCCCTACGTCAAGGCGGTCTGTATGGGCCGGGCTTTGATGATCCCCGGCATGGTGGGGAAGAACATCGGGATATGGCTGGAGAAGGGCGAACTCCCCAAGACCGTCTCCCGCTACGGCCAGACGGTGGAGGAGATCTTCGTCTGTTACGAGGAGTTGAAGGAGAAGTACGGTGCGGAGATCAAGAACATCCCCCTCGGCGCCGTGGGGATCTATACGTTCTGTCAGAAGTTCCGGACCGGGCTACAACAGCTCATGGCGGGGAGCCGAAACTACAGCTTGGCCACCATCTCCCGGCGTGACCTCGTCGCCTTGACCGAAGAGGCGGCGAAGGTCTCGGGCCTCCCCTACGTCATGGAGGCCTACGCCGAAGAGGCAGAGCGGATCCTCGAATCCTGACCTGGAGACACAGGGCCTTCCGCCGGACCGGAGCGCGAAGGCCCTCTTCCCTTAGAGGCATCCTTTAAGGCAGTGGGCCATCAGTTTTAACCACGCTTCGCTCTCTTTTGCTCTCGTGGCCTTCACGGGAAAGAGAGGGGAGACCATGACGACCGAGCGGAAGGGCCAGACGGTGCAGTCGGTGGAACGGAGCCTGGCCATCCTCGAGGCCATGGCCCGCGAAGGGGAGCCGATGAGCCTTAAAGACATAAGCGCGGAGGTAGAACTGACGCCCAGCACCGTCCACCGGTTGTTGGCCACGCTGATGTCAAGGGGTTTTGTCCGGCAAGACCCCTCGACCGGCCATTATTTCCTGGGGCTCAAGGCCCTGGAGATCGGGACTTCCCTTTTGACCGCCTTGGAGATCCGGTCCATCGCCCGGCCGTTCCTCTGGCGGCTGGTGGAGGAATGCGGGGAGACGGCCAACCTGGCGGTCTTGGACGGCCTGGAGGTCGTCTACATCGACCAGGTGGAGACGGAGAACCTCATCAAGATGCGGGCCCGTCTGGGATGGCGTGGTCCGGCCCATTGTACGGCCGCGGGGAAGGTCCTCCTTGCGGCCCTCTCCGATGCCGAACTCGATCGCCTACTGGCCGGAAGGATTTTAAAGAGACATACCGTGCGCACCATCACCGACCCCGAACGCCTTCGCGAAGAACTCCGTCGCGTCCGCGAGGAGGGATACGCCTTGGACTTCGGCGAGATGGAACCGGCGATAAGATGCGCCGCCGCGCCCATCCGAAATCACGAGGGCGCGGTGGCCTATGCGGTGAGCGTCTCCGGTCCTAGCGTGCGGATCAACGGGGACCGGCTCCGCCGCGTAATCCTCCCGGTCGTCTTGCGCGCCGCGGAGGCCATCGGCAAAGAGCTGGGCGCCACCGGAAAAAGATAAGCCTTGCATCGGCCGGTCGGATGCGGTAGAATATCACTGGAGCGGGCGCCCGTAGCTCAGCGGATCAGAGCACCGGCCTCCGGAGCCGGGTGCGCAGGTTCGATTCCTGCCGGGCGCACCATTTTATTTTGCTTACCAACGGCCCGTCTGGCCGTTTTTTTTATGGGGGGGAGAGGAGGAACTCCGGTTTCGACGCCGAATGTGCAAATATATTTACGTCTGGTAGGGCGGTAGAACGGTTCCCAACCCGGACTTCGAAGGGCTTCCGGCCTTCCCTTTCTCCGGGCCGGAGGGAAGAGGTCGGGTTACGGGCCCTCACCTCAGGGATCCGGTTTCTTAAAAGCAGGACGGAAGGACGGGATGTAGGCATGCTTTATCTAGTGGTGGGCTTCTATTTTGCCCTTCTTTTGGCCATCGGTTTGCTCACCGCGCGCAAGCCCAAAACCATGGCCGATTTCTTCCTCGGTAACCGCAAGGTCGGGCCCTGGATCTCCGCCTTCGCTTACGGGACCACTTATTTCTCGGCCGTTCTCTTTATCGGGTACGCGGGAGGTCAGGGGTGGAGCTTCGGGTTTCCGGTCCTCTGGATCGCCCTCGGCAACGCCTTCCTCGGCTGCCTTATCCCCTGGTTGCTTTTAGGACCGCGGACCCGTCGGTTGACGGCGGAGATGGGCGTCATGACCATGCCCGAATTCCTGGAAGCCCGTTACGGTTCCCGCGCTCTCAAGATCGTGAGCGCTGTGGTCATCTTCATCTTCCTTATCCCTTATTCGGCCGCGGCCTATACCGGCCTGAGTTACCTGTTCCAGACCGTCTTCGGTCTCGATTACCTCCGGGTATTGCTGGCCATGGCGGCCTTTACCGCTTTCTACCTCGTCCTCGGCGGTTACTTCGCCGTGACCCTCACCGACTTCGTCCAGGGGCTCATCATGCTTCTCGGCGCGGTCCTGATGGTGGGTTATGTCCTCCGCGCCCCGAGCGTGGGCGGGTTCAGTGGATTCTTCGCCGGCTTGAACCGCATCGATCCCCAATTGGTCAAGATCGTGCCCCGTGTCTGGCCTCAGATCCTCTGGCTGGTGCTGTTGACGAGCCTTGGCACCTGGGGCATGCCCCAGATGGTCCAGAAGTTCTATGCCATTAAGGACGAGGGGGCCATCCGGCGGGCGGCCATCGTCGGCACGATCTTCTGCCTCGTCATCGCCGGCGCCGCCTACTTTATCGGCGCTTCCGCACCGCTTTTCGGTCCCAAGCTGGTGGCGGAAAACGAAGCGGTCTTCGCTGCCGACCCCGGATTTGCCGCGGCCAAGACCGACGCCACCGCGGCCCGGGCGCTCATCGGCGCGGCCATGGCTGCGGACCGCTACAAGAACACCATGATCATCCCGCAGATCCTCCGCCTTGTGCTTCCGCAGCTCTTGCTCTTCGTCGTCCTGGTTCTCGTACTTTCGGCCACCATGTCTACGGTTTCCTCCCTGGTGCTCGTGGCCAGTTCGGCGATTACCATCGACCTTTTGGCCGGCGCCCTCTGGCCGCGGATCGGGCGGCAGACGAAGATGTACCTGATGCGTCTTTTGTGCGTGGCCTTTATCGGGCTTTCGGTTTACCTTTCCTGGCGGGGACCGAGTTTCCTGGTGGCGCTGATGTCCTACTCTTGGGGAACCATTGCCGGTGCCTTCCTGGGTCCGTACGTCCTGGGGCTTTTCTGGCCGCGCGTCTCCAGGACCGCGGTCTGGGCGGGGATGCTCGCCGGTCTCGGCGTCTCCATCTTTAGCTGCCTCGGCGCCAACTTGGGGCTCTTTGGAGTGACCAAGGCCCAGGCCCCCATGTACGGTTCCCTGGCCATGTTCGCTTCGGTGATGGTGGTGAGCTTGGTCAGTTTGATGACCGCGCCGCAAAAAGCAACAGTACCAGCCGGCTCGCCGGCGGCCGCGACGGAGGAATAGCATCCCCATTGCCAAGGTCTCCTCCGAAGTCCGGATCTGGGAACCCGAATACGATGCCTCGACCGGGAGAGCATGACCCGCCTTCAAGTGGCGCGCCTTCAAGAGGCCGTGGCCCGCGCTTACGCGCGGGTGCCTTTCTACCGGAAGAAATTCGACGGAGCAGGGGTACGACCGGAACAGATCCGTTCCCTCGACGACCTTCGCCGGTTACCGTTCACGATTAAAGATGATTTACGCGACAATTATCCTTACGGCCTCTTCGCCGTCCCTTTACGTACGCGAGGTGGTGCGGATCCATTCCTCCTCCGGAACGACGGGATCCCCACCGTGGTCGGGTATACCCGGCGGGACCTGCAGACCTGGGCGAACCTGGTGGTCCGCTTCCGCTGCCGGTGTCACCAGTGACGACACGTCCAGATCTCCTTCGGTTATGGCCTTTTTACGGGCGGGTTCGGGCTCCATTACGGTTATGGAGAAGATCGGGGCCACGGCCATCCCGGTCTCCAGTGGTAATACAGAGCGGCAGATCCGCATCATGAAGGATTTCGGCACCAACGCCCTGGTCGGCACGCCTTCTATATGGCCGAAGTGGCCAGGGAGATGGGGGTGGATCCACCGAGGGATCTCAAACTACGGGTGGGACTCTTCGGCTCCGAACCCTGGTCGGAGAACATACGGCGGGAGCTCGAGCGGGCCTGGGGGATCTTGGCCACGGATAACTATGGCCTTTCGGAGGTCATAGGGCCGGGAGTGGCCGGGGGAGGTCAAGCCCCCCGGCGAAGAGGGCGAGCTCGTCCTCACCGCCCTTACCAAGGAAGCCCTGCCCATCTTCCGCTACCGGACGCGGGATATCACGGCCCTCGACTACCGGCGCCCTGTCCTTGCGGCCGGACCACGGTGCGGAAGCGCAAGGTCCTCGGCCATCGCCCCGTCGGCCTTAAGCCGCCGCTCGCCCCGGGCCAAAGCCCGGGGCGAACCGCGAACCGTCTCCTTCGGAACCCTGCGAGGGTCGTGACCTTAGATGCGGATGGCAGGTCCGGCTCCTGCTCCTACCGCGCCGGCCACACTCTGGACGTCTTGGGGGCTGGCTTGGGCGGCCGGCTTATACCATCCCCGTGCTATGGCCAGCTGGGCCAGGCGCTCCTGCGTCTGTTCGCACTGGTTGCGGATCTGAAGGAAGGCCTGCCTGAGGTTCCCGCTGGCCTCCAGCGCCGCCCGGGTGAAGTCCTCCACCTGGTGTTTGGTCATCTCCAGGCTGAGATTGGCATAATCCTTATCGTTGATCACCGTTATCCCTTCCTTTCTTCAGGTTTGCAGGAACCCCATCAACATCCGGCCGTTCTGAGCCGCCCTGTTCGCCGCTTCTTCGAGGAGCGATTTGAGCTGGGGATCTTGGCACTGTTGGGCAAAGACCCCGAGCTGCCTCCCGGCCGTCTCTTCTATCCCGATGAGTTGCCGGAGCGACTGAAGCTCCATCTGGTTGAGGTTCAATAAGCACACCCCCTCTCCCGTGCACTACTCGTTATTATGGGCGGAAATCTCGGGAAAAAACCCTCCATCCTCATGGCGGACGGCCGTTTCTGCCTGTCCAAAATCCACCCGCGGTGGGGCCCGGGTCTATCCGGGCACCAATGGACGGGGCCGACGTTCATAAAAAATGGGTATTTTTCCGCCCGGACGGCATCCTTTCCGCGGGAGGTCTCGTTTTCATGCGCTTTCCCCGCCTCACCGCCGCCGGATGGCGGCCTTCTTTCCGTCGGCTCCGGTGGCGGCTCACGGTAAGTTATACCCTTTTTACCGTAGCGGCCATCCTGTTGCTTGAGGCGCTAAGCTTGCTGGTGCTCCATACTTTCCTGCCCCATGCGGCGGGTGGAGCGACCAAAGGTCTAATACTCGAGATGCGCCGTGCGGCGGCGGAGATCGCCCCCCTTTTACAACGGGATCCCCCGGACCAAAGCTCCCTTCTTGCCCGCTTGGGCGAGAGGCGTCGCCAGAAACGGATGTCCTTCTCCAATCCAACCCGTGGCCCGGGGAAAAAACCCTCCGATGAAGTAAGGCCCATCTGGGCGGTCTTCGATGCCAAGGGGAGGCTTGTGGCGCTGGAACCCCTTTCGCTCTCCGCCGGCAACGGCGCGGTGTCTATCGAAGAGGCCGTCGCGGCCGCGTTGGGTCGCCGGGCCGTCTCTTCTCCCCGGACCGGCCGTACCCGGGACGGTCGGTTTGTGGTGGCCGTACCGGTTCTCGGGGCAGAAGAGGAACCCCTCGGGGCCCTGGTGGCCCTCTTCCCCCGACCGCGGGGCCCGGGTTCCTTCCTCCTTCCCCTCTTGCACCCGCGAAACACGGTGCTGATCCTTTTCGTAGCCGGTCTGGTCGGCGCGGCTTTCGGTTTTTTCACCGGTGGGTGGCTCACGCGGCGGCTTAGCACCATCGCCGCGGCCACGGAGGCATGGGGCCGGGGCGATTTCTCGGTCGTGGCCCGGGACGAAGCCGAGGATGAGATCGGGGCACTGGCCCGCCGGCTAAACAAGATGGCCGGGAAGATTCAGGAACTCCTCCAGGACCGGGCCAGGCTCGCGGTGATGGAGGAAAGGAACCGCCTGGCGCGGGATCTCCATGACTCCTTGACCCAGGCCATCTACAGCCTCAACCTCTACGGCGAGGCGGCCGGACGTCTTCTCGCCGCCGGTGAAGTCCAGACCGCCGCCGCGCATCTGGCGGAGATACGGGCGGCCGCCCGCCAGGCTTTGCGGGAGATGCGTCTCCTCGTCTTCGCTCTGCGCCCCCCGGCCCTTGAACAGGAAGGTCTGGTGGTCGCCCTGGGGGCCCGTCTCGAGGCGGTAGAAGCACGGGCCGGTATCCGGGCCGAGCTCAAAGCGGAGGGGATCGACCGTCTGGCCCCGGCAGTGGAAGAAGGACTTTACCGGATCGCTCAAGAAGCCTTAAACAACATCCTTAAACACGCGCAGGCTACGCAAGTCACCGTCCGTCTTGTTCGGCAAGGAGGGGCGGTGATCATGGAGATCGCCGACGATGGGGTGGGTTTTGACCCGTTGAAAGGAGAAGGTCAGGGAGGGCTGGGGCTTTCCGGGATGGCCGAGAGGGCTGCGGCCCTCGGCGGGCGTCTTAGCATCGAGAGTGCCCCCGGTGGGGGGACCGTGGTCCGGGTGGAGGTCAAAGATGGTTGACGAGGTACGGGTCTTAATCGTCGACGACCATGCCATCGTGCGCAAAGGGCTACGGGCTCTGCTCGAGACCGAACCGGGGATCGCAGTGGCCGGGGAAGCCGGCGACGGAAAAGAGGCCGTGGAAATGGCTGCGCGACTCAAGCCGGATGTGATCCTCATGGATCTGGTCATGCCCGGCATGGACGGCCTGGTGGCCCTCCGTCGTCTGGCGGGCGCGGGCTTTAAGATCCTCGTCTTAACGAGTTTTGCCACCGACGATAAGGTCTTTCCGGCCCTGGCCGCCGGCGCCCAGGGTTACCTCCTCTAGAACTCCACGCCGGAGGAACTCTTGACGGCCATCAAGCGGGTGGCCGGGGGTGAGGCCTGGCTCGACCCGACCATTGCCCGCCGGGTCTTGGAGGAGTTTACTCGATCCGGCGGCCAGGAACCTTCCGAACCATTGACCGAACGGGAGAGGGAAGTATTGGGTCTTCTGGCCCGGGGGCTCAGTAATCGGGAGATCGCGGCCCGGCTCTTCATCAGCGAGGCCACGGTCCGCACCCATGTGAGCAGCATCCTGGGAAAATTGCATATCGCCAGCCGTACCCAGGCGGCCCTTTACGCTTTACGACACGGTCTCATCGGGCCGGGTGAGGAGGAAAGATAGGGTGAATTTACAACATTTGTTGTAGGCATGATGGCAAAGCCAGAAACGATAAGGGTTATGAGGTTTCCACCTTTCGCGGTAAAAATCGGCCTTCTGGATGGCAACGGGATCGAACCGGGATCGTTATATTTGGTGAAAACGGATGATTCCCCGCTTGAGGGAAAAGCCGGAACCGGAACGTCGAGGATGACGGGGGTGCAGGAGGTTGGTTAAAAGATACTGGTGGCTTTCGATCGTTTTAGTCGTGGTCGTCGTCGGGTCGGTTCTGTTACCGCGTTTATGGGGGCGGGAGACGGACCGGGCGGCCACGCCCACCTATATACCCGTTCAGGCCACGCGCGGCCCTTTGGCCATCGAGGTGGCAGCTTCGGGTAAAGTGGTCCCGGCCGAGACGGTCTCCCTGGTGCCTGCGGCCGCCGGGAGGGTCACGGAGGTCCTGGTCAAAAAGGGCGATTTCGTCCATGCCGGTCAGATCCTGGTAATGCTTGACGCGGTCGACGCCACCACCAGGCTCCGGCAGGCGGAAGAAGCCTATGCCGTGGCCCAGGCCAAACTGCGGAAGGTCAAAGAGACTGCGGCCCTCTCGCCGAACCAAGCCAGGATGGAAGTGGAGCGGGCCCGGGCGGCCTATGCTTCGGCCCAGGCTAAACTCGATGCCTTACGGACCGGCCCCACGGAGGAAGAGATCGCCCAGGCCAAGGCGGCGGTGAACCAGGCCGAGTTGGCCCTGAGCAAGGCCAGGCAGGAGTACGAACGGATGCAGCGACTCTATGCCCAGCAGGCGGTGACCAAACAGCAACTGGAGACGGCGGAGAACAGCTACCTGACGGCCCAGGAGAACCTGGTGGCGGCGGAGGCGAAGTTAAAGCAGTTGGAGACCCCGGCCAAGCCGGAGGAGATCGCCGCGGCCGAGGCCACCCTGGCCCAGGCCAAGGTAGATCTGGAGATCGCCCAGGAGAATTACCGGACGGCCGGCGATGATTACGAGGTGGCCGCGGCCGAAGCCGAGGCAAAAAAAGCCTACGACGAATTAGTGGCGGCCCGCCGTGACGCGGCCGGGATGGTCCTGAGGGCCTCCTTCCCCGGTATCGTGGTGGAAGTCGCGGCCCAGGTGGGGGCTTACGTAGGGACCCAGACGAGCCTGGTGACCCTGGCCAAAGGGACGGACTTCGTGGTCGAGGTGGAGGTGGACGAGAACGACATCACCCAGGTCCGGGTGGGGCAGTCCGCCCGGATCGCCGTGACGGCCCTTCCCGACAAGGAATTCAGCGGGAAGGTCGTGGCGGTGGGGCGTTACGGCGAAGAAGTTGATGGCGTCGTTTCCTTCCCCGTGCGGGTGGCGCTTTTCGATCCGGGGGAGGAAGTCAAGGCGGGGATGAGCGCCGATGTAAGCATCATCGTGGCGGAAAGCCCCGACGCCGTTCGGGTCCCCAACGGGGCTTTGGAGACGCGGATGGGCTTTACCACGGTCCGCCTTTACCAGGCTGAGGGCAAGGTCGCCTATCGCCGGGTGAAGACCGGCTTGCGCACGGAGACCATGACCGAGATCGTGGAAGGCCTGCACGAAGGCGAGACGGTGGCCGTACCAGCAGCCTCCGCGGCCTCTTCAGGTACGAATACCGGTGAGACAAGGACCACGGAAAGGAGGGCGACGCCCATGATGTTCTTTGGAGGAGGGGCGCCGCCGAGGAGGTAACCATGGCCATGGATCTTCTGATCGACGTTCAACAGTTGGAGAAGATCTATGATACAGGCAAAGTCCAGGTCCCGGCGTTGCGCGGGGTGAGCTTCAGCGTGGAACGGGGAGAGTTCGTCGCCATCATGGGCGCTTCCGGTTCCGGAAAATCGACGCTCCTCAATATCCTCGGATGCCTGGATCGGCCCACCCGGGGGGAGTATCTCCTCGACGGGAAACCGGTGGCCGGACTCTCCTCGGTCGAGCTCGCCCGGATCCGCAACCAGGAGATCGGCTTCGTCTTCCAGTCGTTCAACCTCCTCCACCGGCTCGATGCCGTGCGCAACGTGGAACTCCCTTTGATCTACGCCGGGGTGGAGACCAGGGAGCGGCGGCGCCGGGCCGAGGAGGCCTTGGCCCAGTTTGGCCTGGCCGAGAGAAAGCATCACCGCCCTTACGAATTATCCGGTGGGCAGCAACAAAGGGTGGCCATCGCGCGGGCCCTGGTCAACAGGCCTAAACTCATCCTGGCCGATGAGCCCACGGGCAACCTGGATACGGTCTCCAGCGAAGAGATCATGCGCATCTTTCGGCGGCTTAACGAAGAAGCGGGGATCACCATCGTCCTGGTGACCCACGAGCCGAACATCGCCGCATACGCCCACCGGATCTTGCGTTTCCGTGATGGTCTCCTCATCGAGGATGTACGGGTGGCCTGAAACTTGGTGGCGGGTTCCGCGGCTATACCCACGGGATTGGAGAAACGAGATTTCGTATTTTCGCCCGGGCGAATTATCCCTGGTAAAGGAGGTGAAAAAGATGCGAAAAAAGATCGTCTTCCTCCTCGCCTTGGCGTTGGTTTTAGCCCTCGGTATGGTCCTTTTCGTCTCGGCAGGTGGACGGCGATGGGGCCGGCCGGCCCGGCCCTGGGCCATGATGGATGGCGGGAAAGGTCTGATCGAAACCCTGGGCCTTACCGATGAGCAATTGACAAAACTGAAAGAGATCGAAAAGGCCACCTACGAAAAGATCAAGGGCTTGAGGAACGAGCTCCAAGATCTCCTCTTTGCGATCAGGCAGCTTAAGTTGACCAAGAACCCGGATGAAGCGGCCATCGAGGAGAAGATGGAGCAGGCGAAGAAGCTACAGGAACAGATCCGTACCATCCAGGAAGATCGCTGGGAGAAGATAAAGTCTCTTCTTACCAAAGAACAACTAGAGAAGTTGGCCACTCCCCGGTGGGGTCGAAGAGGTGGAAGGATGGGACCGGAACCATGGTGGTTTTAGGTCATCCTTACCGCCGGGGGAACGAGGTTTTTCGCTCTGAGGGGTCTGGGCGGGGCAGGGTTCCTGCCCCGCCCGAGAAATCGATTTTCCATGCAGGTGATAGAGATGCGGGTCCGGGATAATCTATGGGTGGCCTTCGGCGCTCTGCTCGGCAACCCCCTTCGTTCGTTCTTGACCGCCCTGGGCGTGGTCATCGGGGTAGGGGCGGTCATCGTGATGGTTTCCATCGGAGAAGGAGCGCGGGCGCGGGTTACCGAACAGATCCAGTCGCTGGGTTCCAATCTTCTCATGATCGCGCCGGGGCGGATGGAGCGGGGGGCCTGGGGTAGCCGGACCGTTTTAACCAGCGATCTCGTACCGGTGGTGGCCGCCTGTCCATCGATAAGCCGGGTGGCACCGGAGGCGAGCGGCATGCGCCAGGTCTCCTTCGGCGAGGCCAGCATCATGACCAACATCACCGGGGTGACCGCGGACTACTGGGAGGTAAGGAAACTCAAGATCGGTAGCGGAACGCTCTTCGGCGAGGAAGAGGTACGCGAAGCCCGGAAAGTGGCGGTCATCGGAGCGGACGTGGCCACAGAACTCTTTCCCCACCAGGACCCCATCGGTCAGAAGATCAAAGTCGGACGGGTCAAGTTCACCGTGATCGGGGTGGCGGCTCCCCGTGGCCAGGCCGGGTTTTTCAGCCAGGATGATGTGGTCTATATCCCTTTGACCACCGCCCAGCGTCGCCTTTTCGGCAACAAGCGGATCCGCATGATCTATGCCGAAGCCAGAAGCGAGGAATTGATGGATCAGGCCGCCGCCGAGATCCGGGAGGCTCTGCTGGCCGAACTCGAGGACGAGAACGCCTTCGTCATCAATAACCAGGCGGATATCCTTTCCACGGCCCAACAAATGACCCAGACCCTGACCTTGCTTCTGGCGGGCATCGCCGGGGTTTCGCTCCTCGTGGGTGGCATCGGCATCATGAACATCATGCTCGTTTCGGTCACCGAGCGGATCAAGGAGATCGGTCTCCGCAAGGCGCTGGGCGCCCAGGAGAAAGAGATCATGACGCAGTTCCTTTACGAGGCGGCCACCTTAAGCCTCCTCGGAGGTGGCATCGGCTTCCTTCTCGGAAGCCTTGGCGCGGCCGGGCTCTCGGCCGCCTTCGGATGGCGGACCGTGATCAGTCCTTCCGCCGTGGTGGTGGCCTTCGGTCTCTCTTTGTTCGTCGGGATCTTCTTCGGCGTCTACCCGGCCGGGAGGGCGTCACGGCTCGACCCGATCGAGGCTTTAAGACACGAATGAAGGGGGGAAACGCGATTGCGCGCTTCGCGAAGGACTGTTCTCCTCCTGGCAGCGGGGCTCTTCGCGGTGGTCGTGAACGCGCGACTTGCCAATACTTCGTCTCCTTCGGAGGAAGCACGCCGTCCTCAGGCGGACCTGGCCTGGTTCATGGTGGGTCTCCGGGAACTCTGCCGGAGCAAAGACACTCGGCTTCAGCTCTCCCCGGCCCAGGCCAGGCGGATCCTGCCCGAACTTCAGGCCCTGGTGGATGAAGGTATCCTTCCCATCGAGCGGGAGGTCCCGCGCGAAGAAAGACGGTTCACGCCCGATCGGACCGGTTCGGAGAGGGCGCCAAGCGCGGAAGAACGCCGCAAGATGCAGGAACGTCGCCAGAAAGAGGCGGAGAGGATCGAAAAGGCCCTCGGGAAGATGGAGAAGGTACTCCGCCAAGCCCAAATCGATTATATCCTGAACCTCGAGTTCGACCCGGAAAAATACGGCCTGGGCGTCCTCCAGATGAGGAGCGATACGCGCGGCTTCGATCGGGACGGCTTGGAGAAATGGCGGAAAACCATGGAGGAAGGTCGACGTCGCCTGGTCCAGCTCAACAGGGAAGTCCTTGATTTGCTAAAGAAATTGGTCAAATAACTGGTTAGGGGCGATGGCGGATGAAGATAAAGTTTTTTGCGCGAAGGTCCTGGCTCCGGCAAGTCTTTTTCCTCTTTCCGGTGTTCCTCTTCGGCCTGGTGACGGTGGCCGGGGGAGCCGAGACTTCGCCGACCGGGGAAAAGCTCGATCTCGCCACCGCGGTCCGGCTGGCGCTGGATGCCGATCCCCAGGTGATCAAGGCCGAAGCGGCGCTGATCCAAGCCGAGAGCGCGGTGGCCGCGGAACTGGCGAAGCTTGCTCCCGGACTCACCTTGAAGGCGGTGACCCAGAACAGCTACACAGAGGATGATCTCCACGTACGTTCCAACCAGCTCTCCTTCGTTATCGCCGGTACGTATCCCGGGATCTTTCCCCTGACCATCGGGGCCAAAGCCGCCAGCGACCTGGAGGCGGCCCTCTGGGACCGCGTCGATGCCGAGGCCGCCCTCGCCCAGATCAG
>JAAYXC010000388.1 GCA_012516115.1 Bacillota bacterium
CCCATGGCCCGCCCGCGTCAAGTACGAAGCGGCTTTTGCCAGGGCTTCCCGCACGATCAAGGTGGTCATCCTCCGGCCTGGACACGGAGGAGTTCGGCCTGTTCGCTGGCGAGCAAGGCCTCGATGACTTCGTCGAGGTCCCCCTCCATGATCTGATCGAGACGATAAATGGTCAAATCGATGCGATGATCGGTCAGGCGGTTCTGGGGGAAGTTATAGGTCCGAATCCGTTCGCTCCGGTCGCCGGTTTTGACCATACTCCGACGTGCTTCGGCCATCTCGCGGTGCTGTTCCTGCTGATATTTATCGAGCAGGCGCGCCCGGAGGATCTTTAAGGCCTTTTCTTTGTTTTTCAGTTGCGACTTCTCGTCTTGACAGGTGACCACCAGACCGGTGGGAAGATGGGTGATGCGGACGGCCGAGTCGGTGGTATTGACGCTCTGCCCTCCATGACCTTGCGAGCGGAAAACATCGATACGCAGATCATCGGGATCGATTTCCACCTCCACCTCTTCCGCCTCGGGAAGGACGGCCACGGTGGCGGCCGAGGTGTGGATTCGTCCACCGGCTTCGGTCTGTGGGACCCTTTGTACCCGGTGGACGCCGCTTTCGAACTTCAGACGGCTGAATACCCGATCGCCGTCGATGGAAGCGATGATTTCCTTAAAACCTCCGAGTTCCGTAGGGCTGGAACTCATCACTTCCAGGCGCCACCCTTTTCTTTCAGCGTACTTGGCATACATCCGAAAGAGATCCGCGGCAAAGAGGGCGGCTTCCTCGCCCCCCGTGCCGGCCCGGATCTCCAGGATAACGTTTTTTTCATCCCGCGGATCCTTCGGGAGTAGAAGGACCTTAAGACGCTGTAAGAGCTCATCCCATTGGGCTTCCAAGCGACGGAGCTCTTCCTGGGCCAAAACCTTCAGGTCTTCGTCTTTCTCGGAAAGCAGAGCCCGAACCGCTCCGATCTCCTCTTGTACCCGTTCGAGGGCGATAAAGTTTTCCACGATCTCCCTGAGGGAGGCATGGAGACGGGCCAGCCGACGGTATTCTTCCTGGTCGGCCAGGATGGCCGGATCCGCCATTTTTTCTTCCAGTTCTTTATATTCTTCTTTCACCGCGGCCAATTTGGCCAGGATGTTCTCCATCGGTCTTCCTTCAACTCCCCGATAAACAACCCCCCAAGGTTAAGCGATCACCGGCATCTCCCCTTCTTCTTTCCGCATGGGGGTGATCTTGGCCGCCGCCCATTCGTCTTCGGCCAGGACCGCCTGAAGGGCGGTAATGGCCACCTCTACCATCGCGTCATCCGGCTCGCGGGTGGTCAATCTCTGGAGCCATAACCCTGGCGCGCTCAACCACCGGATGAGGAAGATATCGCTGCGTCTACCGGCCAATTTAATGAGTTCGTACGAAATCCCCGCCACCACCGGTAAGAGAAGAATACGACTGACGATGCGGGCCGCCACCGTCTGGTGGCCCAGGAGGGAGAAGACAAGGGCGCTCACCACCACTACGAAAAGGAGAAAACTCGTACCGCAACGGGGATGAAGGGTGGTATGCCGCCGGGCGTTGGCCAGGGTCAACTCTTCACCCGCTTCGTAAGCATGGATGACTTTGTGCTCGGCGCCGTGATAGGCGAAGACGCGCTGGATATCCTTGAGCTGGGCCACAAGCACAATATAAAGGACCAGGATTAAAGCTCGCACTAGGCCTTCGGCCAAATTAAGCCAGAAAGCCGCAGCGGTCAGCCGGGAGACGAGGCTTCTTAAACCCAGAGGGAGGAGAACGAAGAGAACAACGGTAAGAAGAAAAGCCGTTCCGATCATGACCACGGTCTCGGTCGGGGTGAGACTCTGTTCTTCTTCTCCTTCTTCCAGTAATTGGTTAGCCGAAAAAAGCAGGGCTTTGAGTCCATGGGTAAAGGCCTCACCAAGGGCCACCATTCCCCGGAGGAAGGGCAGACGCAAGAAGGGGTATTTTTTGCCCAGCATCCCCACCGGTTCTTTATGGACGACTATATCGCCCCCTTCTTTGCGGACCGCCACGGCCAGGCATTCCCGGCCGCGCATCATCACGCCTTCGATCACCGCCTGGCCCCCGTATTGAAACCCGGTCTTCATCCTCTATCTCCCTTCGGCCGGTTAAAGAGAAACAGAGCCTTTTTCGGCTCTGTCGTCCAGGCCTTTTTACTCAAGTTACTTCCCTTGCCCCAGGCGTTTTTTGAACTTGTCGACCTGACCACCGGTCTCGACGATCCGTTGCTTACCGGTGAAGAACGGGTGACATTTCGAACAGACCTCGACCCGGATCTCTTTTTTCGTCGAGCCGGTCTGGAAGGTCTCTCCACAGGCACAGGTCGCCGTCGCCTGGTAGTATTTCGGGTGGATATCTTTCTTCATATGGCTCACCCCTTTTGACAAATGCCATTTAATTATAGCATGCCATCCCGGTGGCTGCAAGGTCGCGCGATCCCCGGATCCCTAACGACCGCCCGTCTTGGAAAGAGACCAAACCGGGCCATCTCCTCGTCGCGGCCAATGCGTTTCCCCCTTGACTGCCCGGCCGGACGATAAAACGACGCCGGATTCTTAAACCACCACCTGGCCTCCTTTGCCAGGGAGAAGAGGATCGCTTTCCTCCGCTGTCGCCTTTACCGGAAAACGATAACGCCTTGTATCCGGAGAAGTCACACGCGGGAGGCGCCGGCAAGAGGAAATCCGACGAGGCCAAAACTCATTTCCAGCACCTCGAGGAGAGCGGCGTCCTTACCCCCCATGAACTTCCTCCTCGGCTAAAATCGCCTTGGCCTGGGCCACGTCCACGGCGATCTGGGCGCGGAGCTCTTCGGCGGTGGCAAAGCGACGTTCCGGCCGGAGAAAACGGAGAAAAGAGACCTCGATGACCCGCCGGTAGAGATCGGCCCCCCAATCGAAGAGGAAGACCTCCACCGCCGGGGCATGGGGGCCAAAGGTCGGCTTTACCCCCACGTCGGCCACTCCGTAGTATTTCTCCTGTCCCACCTTGACTTCTACCAGATAGACTCCGTAACGTGGCTGAA
>JAAYXC010000389.1 GCA_012516115.1 Bacillota bacterium
CCGTATATTCCTTAAATCCCTCCCCCAGGACTTCGTGTACCGGGGCAAAGATCACAAAAGCCCGCGGATCCAGACGGTGAACGATCTCTTTGAGTTTGGCCTCCTCGGTCCGCGTGATAACGCAAAGCAATACCTCCCGCCGGAGGCCGGAGTAAAGGCCGCGACCCTCTAACCCGGTCACTCCCCTTCCCATCTCCGTTAAGATGGCGCGACCAATGGCCCCGGCCTCTCCGGAGATGATCAACGCGGCTTTGGTGTAGTCCACCCCGACCAAGACCGCATCCACGGCTTTCCCGGAGACGAAGACGGTGATGATCGCCAATAAAGCCGCCTCGGTGCTATGAAAGACCAGACCGGCCAGGGCGATGACCAGTCCGTCGAGGAGGAGGAGGGACTGCCCGACGGAGATGCCGGTGAGACGATGCAAGAGCTGGGCGCCGAGATCCGTGCCCCCGGTCGTCCCCTGGGCACGGAAGGTAAGCCCCATGCCCACGCCGGTCAAAAGCCCGCCGTAAAGGGCGGCCAGAAAAGGTTGCTCCGTCAAAGGAACTTGCAGGACCTCGGTCCACAGTTCCACCATCACCGAGAGAAAAACCGTGCCGAAGAGGGTCCGCAGCCCGAAACGCATCCCGAATTCACGGACGCAGGCCAAAAATAACGGCAGGTTAAGCGCGAGCATGGAGAGACCCACCGGCAGATCCCAGAGATAAAAAGCGATGGTGGCGAGCCCACTCACCCCGCCGGCGGCGATCCGGTTCGGGATGAGAAACCAGACCAGACCGAGCGCGGTCAAGGAGACCCCCACCAGGATGAGAAAGTAATCGCGGATGACCGCCCGCCAGGAGAAAGGGGCCATTATCCTTCCCTCCTTTCTTCTTCCCGGTCCTTCGGAGCCAGAATCAAGGCCTGCCAGAAAAAAACCGGCAGAGCGAAAAAACGTCGCCAGCGTGCCGGTTCCCGGAGGAAGCGATAGGCCCATTCCAGCCCGAGCCGTCGCCAGGCCAACGGTGCCCGTGGCACCTTTCCCGCCCAGACATCGAAGCTTCCTCCTCCTCCTATCCCAATCCGCGCCCCGGTGGCCGTCAGATTTTTCCTCAGCCAGATCTCTTGTTTCGGGACGCCGAGGCCGACGAAGAGGAGACGGGCGCCGGAAGCGGCGATGGCCGCCACCAGTTCTGCTTCTTCCTCCGGACGGAGATAACCGTGGGCCGTCCCCGCCACCACAAGGCCCGAAAAACGACGGCACAGGGTCGCGGCCGCCTCTTCGGCGATCCCCGGCCGACCGCCGAAAAGAAAGACGGGCCAACCTTGCCGGGCCGCTTCGGCGGCCAGACGTTCGCCGAGTTCGATCCCGGGAACGCGGGCCACTCCCCGGTATCCCCGCCGGCGGAGGGCCAGGACGATCCCGATCCCATCCGGCACCACCAGGACCTCGCCGCGGAAACAGGCGGCCAAGAGGGGATCCTTCTTGGCCTGCACAGCCATCTCCGGGTTCAAGGTGATCACCCGCCGGGGAGGCCCATCGGGAGAGGCCATCGTCCGATGGCAAATGGCCACCGCTTCCTCCAGGTAGACCAGATCCACCGGAAGACCCAGGACATAGGCGCGTCCAGGTTTTGGCTCGGCCATCCAATCCCTCCACCTTCATGGCTCCTCTTCCGCACGGCGGGGAAGGACCAACCCCACGGTCAGCCAGAAGAGGGCGGCCAGGACCGGTGTGGTGAGCACGGCGTCGCCCAGACCGAAAACCAAAAGGCTCACCAGGGAAGCGCCGGAAGCCGTCTCCACTCTGATGGCCGACCGACCGAAGAGAAGCCGCGCCAGTCGGATTCCCAAAGGAAGGAACCCCGCGGCCGCCCAAAGACCGCCGGTCAAAAGGATTTCGAGAAAAAGGCTATGCGGGTGCGCGGCCCACCCCAGCGGCGCGGCCATCCCCCATCCGGCGGAGGGTCGACGCAGGAAAAGACCCATCGCCTCTCGCCACACCGTTAACCTGGCCTTGGCCGTGGAGTCACAGAGCAGGAACCCGGCCCAAAACCGCCTTCCCACCGGCGAGGGCAAAAGCAACGCCAGGAAGACCACCGTTACGACCCAGGGGAGATAAGGTGACCGTTGCCGGCGCATGAACCAGACCGTTCCCATGAAGGCGGCGGTCCATCCTCCCCGCGACCCGGTACCGATTAAAGCGGCAAGGATAATCCCCCCCAACGGCCAGCGCACCCAGGGAGGCCCCGGCAAGGCATGGAGAATGGGGAAAACGGCGGCCAGATAGGCACCGGCCACGTTGGGATTTCCCAGGGTCCCGGCGCCGCGCTCCCAGGGCCACCCCATCCCGGGGAAAAAACGCCCGCTCCCGCCCGCGATGACCTCCGCCAGGACGGTGAGGGCCAACCCCGTTCC
>JAAYXC010000390.1 GCA_012516115.1 Bacillota bacterium
GCCTCGGGCATGATGCGCACGGCAAACTTCACGTCGTCGTGCCCGTTCCTCGTGATCTAATGCTGCCGGGTGGCCACGGTGCCATGGTCGGCCGGTCGCCGACTTCCCCCGGCGGGGATGAAAAGATGCTCCGCCCCGCCGCCATCCGCGCCGAGGTAATGGGCGAGAAATCCTTCCCCCTCTTCCACCGGGCCGACGACGGCCGCCCCGGCCCCGTCCCCGAAGAGGACACAGGTCGTCCGATCCGTCCAGTCGGTGATCCGGCTTAGAACTTCCGTCCCGACCACCAGCACGTAACGGCAAAAACCGGTGGCCACGACGTGGGCCGCCTGTACCAGACCATAGATAAAACCCGAACACCCGGCGGCCAGATCGAAAGCGGCGGCTTTTTCCGCTCCTAGCGCATGTTGAAGTAAGCAGGCGGTGGAAGGAAAGATCATATCCGGCGTAATGGTGGCCACGATGATCAGATCGAGCGCGGCCGGCTCGATCCCGGCATCGGCCAAGGCGTCCCGGCCGGCAAGCAAAGCCAGGTCCGAAGCGGCGATCTCCGGTGGAGCGATGCGGCGTTCCCTGATCCCCGAACGCGTTCTTATCCATTCGTCCGAGGTCTCCACCATCTTTTCCAGATCGGCGTTGGTGAGGATCCCTTCCGGGATGCCGGCTCCCACGCCGAGAATGCCCGCTGAGATCACCCGATCTTCCTCCTTAATCATCAATCATCGATTTTCCCCGCCAGGGGATGGGGATAACGCCTGGCGGATCATTTCCACGATCCCTTCTCCGGCGGCTTTAGCGGCCGCACCGATGGCATTCCGGATGGCCCGGGCATTGGAACGGCCGTGGGCGATGATACTCACCCCATTTACCCCGAGAAGGGGCGCCCCGCCGTATTCCGCGTAATCGAGACGTTTCCGGAGGGCATACAGGCTCGGACGGAGAAGAAGCCCGCCCAAGCGCCCTTTGAAAGAGGCCGTCGCGGCCTCTTTGACCTGGGCGAAAAGGACGGTGGCCAGGCCTTCCGAGACTTTGAGCACCACGTTGCCGACGAAGCCGTCGCAAACCACCACGTCGGCCGCGCCCCGGTGGAGATCGCGACCTTCCACGTTGCCGATGAAGTTCAACCCGGAAGAGGCGAGCAGCGGATAGGCCGCCTGGGCCAAGGCGTTGCCCTTGGTCTCCTCTTCCCCGATATTAAGCAGCCCCACCCGCGGGTGCGACAGACCAAGGACCCGTTCCGCATAGATGGCCCCCATGAAGGCGAACTGCAGGAGGTTTTCCGCCGTGCAGTCGGCGTTGGCCCCGGCGTCCAGAAGCACCGTTACCCCGGTGGCGGTGGGCATGGGAATGGCGATGGCTGGCCGGTCGATGCCCGGGAGGCGCCCCAGGCGGAGAAGGGAAGCGGCCATGGCCGCACCGGTATTCCCGGCCGAGACCACCCCGTCGGCCTGGCCGTTCCGGACGAGCTCGTTTGCCACCACCACCGAAGCCTGGCGCTTCTTTTTTACCGCCGCGGCCGGATGCTCGCCCATGCCGATCCGTTCCGAAGCGGCCACCACCGTAAGGGGGAGCGAACGAGCCATAGGACAGGCTGACAGCTCCGCCTCGATCGGGGTCGGATCTCCCACCAGGATCACTTCTACCCCCAGGTCCTGGCAGGCGGCGATGGCGCCGCGGACTTCTTCGCGGGGAGCGAAATCCCCTCCCATGGCGTCAAGGGCGATCTTCACCGTTATCCCCCCTGTTACGCCGGTTAACCACGAAAATAAACACCACTAAATGGGAAACAACGACGATGAAAGAGAAAACACCCCTCTTTGGCGGCACCGTGAGAAAACAAAAGAAAGCACCGGGACCGTCCGTTAAGGTTATTTCTCTTCCTTCTTGAGTTTCAACACTTCGCGCCCGGCATAATACCCGCAGTTCGCGCAGGCTCGCTGGGGCA
>JAAYXC010000391.1 GCA_012516115.1 Bacillota bacterium
CGCCGACAAACAGATCGAGTTCTACCAGCACGACGTGGGCTGGACCAACCGCCTGATCCTCGGCGACTCCCTCCTGGTGATGAACTCGCTTTTGGTCAAAGAGGGTATGGCCGGCAAGGTTCAGATGATCTATATCGACCCGCCCTACGGGATCAAATACGCCAGCAATTTCCAGCCACGGACCGACCGGCGGGATGTGAAGGATACCGATGAAGATTTGACCCATGAGCCCGAGCAGATCAAGGCTTATCGGGATACCTGGAAGCTGGGGATCCATTCATATCTTACATACTTACGTGATCGGCTGCTTTTAGCGCGAGAATTGTTAGCTGAAAGTGGATCTATTTTCGTTCAGATTAACGATGAAAATTTGCACTTAGTACGTTGCCTATTGGATGAGATATTTGAGCGGGAGAATTTTATAGGGGTAATAGTGTTTAGGAAGACATTACCGCTTGGAACATCTGGATTACCCGGGATCTACGATGTCTTATTATGGTATGCCAAAAACAAAGATATATATAAGTATAGGCAACTCTTTATACCCAAAAACATTGGTGAAGACACAGCCTATACATGGACCAAGTTACCAGATGGGTCCCAGCGTCGAATGACAGCAGAAGAACGTGTAAATTTGCGGATACTTCCCAATGGTTCCGAAATATTTACAACCAGTGATCTTAAGTCATCTGGCTATACTTCTACCTGCATATTTGATTTCGAGTTTGCAGGTAAGACCTACCCTGCTCAGAGTAAAAGTTGGCGGACTAATCGGGAAGGTATGAATAGGTTAATAGTCGCGGAACGATTAATTGCTAGTGGAAACATACCAAGATATATACAATTTTTTTCAGATTTTCCGGTACAGGACTTAAATAACCTTTGGGCCGATACTTTAGGGGCAACCGATATGGTTTATGCCGTACAAACTGCCGAAAAAGTCATCGAACGTTGCCTCCTTATGACCACCGACCCCGGCGACCTCGTCTTAGACCCCACCTGCGGCTCCGGCACCACGGCCTACTGCGCCGAGAAGTGGGGCCGGCGGTGGATCACCTGCGACACCTCTAGGGTGGCGCTGGCGATCGCCAGAGAGCGCTTGATGACCGCGAAATTCGACTACTACGAGCTGGCCGACCCCGGGCGCGGCCCGGCCGGCGGCTTCATCTACGAGACCGTGCCCCATATTACCCTCGAGAGCATCGCCAAGAATACCGAGATCGACGCCATCGCCGCCAAGTATCAGCCCGAGATCGAGGCCGCCCTGGCCGAGCTCAACCGCGCCCTGGGCAAATACTGGAAGGAGTGGGAGGTTCCGCGCGAAGTGCCCCATCCCCTCTGGTCACCGGCGGCGCAGGAAGCCTATCGGCGGTTATGGGAGATAAAAAAACATAACCCACTTACCGGACAAGAAGAGGTTAACCGTCTCTTAGAGGTAATCTACCGCGAGACCGGGCATCGCTGGGCCGGTTTAGGCGAAGTGCCGGATCCTGTCCCGGCCGAGGATTGGCCCGAGGTGGCAAAAGTGACATTGCAGCGTTTTTGGGAGGCCAAGCGAAAGAAGCGCCGGGAGATCGACGAGAGCATCCAGCGCAACGCCCCGCAGGAGACGCTCTACGACCGCCCGAAGGTCAAGCGCGGCGTGGTGCGGGTCTCCGGTCCCTTCACCGTGGAGGCCATCCCCGTGCCGACGGTGGAGGACCCCGGCCAGCTACCGATTCCCCAATTCGAAGACGTAGGGGCGCATCCCGATGCGCCCCCACCGGCCCGCATCGCCGACCGGGGCGGCGATTACCTCGCCACCATGATCAACCTGCTCAAAGCCCAGGGCAGCATCCTCTTCCCCGGCGGCAAGAAGATGGTGCTCACCAATCTGCGGCCCCTTAACCTCGGCTATCTCCACGCCGAGGCGGAGACGGGCCAGAACGGCGCGACCCTCCGGGTGGCGGTGAGCTTCGGACCCCAGCACGGCCCGGTGACCGCCTTCCAGGTGCAGGAGGCCGTGCCTACGGCGAAGATGAACGGCTACCAGGTGCTCGTCTTCGCCGGGTTCAGTTTCGACCCCGAGGCGCAGGCGCTCATCCAGAAGGCCCCCGTCCAGGGGCTGCAGGTCCATTTCGCCAACATCTCACCCGACGTGCTGGTCGGCGACCTGCTCAAGACCACCCGCGCCAGCCAGATCTTCACCGCCTTCGGGCAGCCGGATGTTTCCCTCACCCCCTGCCCCTCTCCCGAGGGGAGAGGGGAGAAGACCTATGTAGTGGAACTGCGCGGGGTCGATATCTACGATCCCCTTACCGGGGAGGTATACTCGACCCGCGGCGAGGACGTGGCCGCCTGGTTCCTGGATACCGATTACGACGGCAAGACGTTCCACATCTGCCAGGCCTTCTTCCCCGGCGACCCCGATGCCTGGGAGAACCTCCAGCGCGTCTTGAAGGCCCAGATCGATCCCGAGACCTTCGAGCAAATGCGCGGCACGAAATCCTTCCCCTTCAAACCCGGCGAACACCGGCGCATCGCGGTGAAGGTGATCGATTTCCGGGGGAATGAGGTGGTGAGGGTGATGAAAATAGTAGGAGGTGATTTAAATGAGTAATATCAAACTTTCGCCAGAACTTATTTCTTTAATCCATCATATTGAATTAAATAAAAC
>JAAYXC010000392.1 GCA_012516115.1 Bacillota bacterium
AACTACCGTTACCCCTGCCTACCCAATCCAATGAAGAGCCTCTCCGGCTCTACCATCGGCTCTGGCCCCATATGCCAAAGCCCCGCTCGGGTTCTTCCTTTCCTCTCCGTACGCCGCACAGGCCCCAAGCCCACCTGTACGACCCCCTCTGTCCAGTTTTCAAGGTTCAGGATTAGCCCGTTTGCGCCTTTCGGCAAATATCTATTATAGCATCAACCGAGGAATCAGGTCAACTGGAATTTAACGGTTAGATTTGGTTTCTGCCACAGGCGCAAGATTATATATAGCATAGAGGCGATGCGTTTGTCAAGCTAAACCCCCGAAGTTCACCCATAACACACCCAACCTTACGGGTGACAGGTTACCAAGCTCGGTTCAACCACCCTCAACTCTTTCTTTCCGGGAGTCACGACCAGCCTTTGATCTTCCACCGACCACTCTTTGCTCCCCAGCACCTCCCGACAACCTTTATAACCGACGAAGATCACCCGCATTCCCGGTAAGACTTCGTCCGTGCTAAAGATCAAATCCTCTCCTTCCTTCCGGCAGAGGAAATGGATTTTTTTCTGCCCGTCGGTAAGGAAAAATTCCGTTTTATCCTCCACCTCCGTAACGAGGATCTCAAGATCGGAGAAGAAATCGCCCTCGGGAAAGTTCGCCGGGTCACCGAGCGGGATAATGGAGTTGGCCCGAAGATAGAGCGGAACCCGCAAATAATCGACGTGATGTCGCAGCCACCTTCCCCCCTTTAGTCTCCCTCCATGCCAAAAATCGGTCCAATTCCCCTCGGGAAGATAATAAGAAGCGATTCCTTCGGCGTTGAAGACCGGCGCCACCAGGAGGCTTTCGCCCAGCATGTATTGCCGATCGAGACCGAGGCATACCTCATCCTCCGGAAATTCGAGAAGCATCGGCCGCATGACGGGATAACCTTTCTCGTGTGCCTCCAGGCAAAAACTATAAAGATAAGGAACCAAGCGAAGTTTCAGCCTGGTAAACGCGCGCAATACCTCCACCGCTTCCTCATCGTAGCGCCAGGGCACCCGATGAGTATCGCACCCGTGAAGACGGCTATGGGTAGAAAGAAGGCCAAATGCCACCCATCGTTTATAAAGATCGGGAGTGGGCTCACCGTAGAACCCGCCGATATCGTGGCTCCAGAAAGCTCCGCCCGAAAGGCAGAACGAAAGTCCCGCCCGGAGTTGGGCGGCCATGGACGCATAAGTGGCCTTGGAATCCCCGCCCCAATGGATGGGATAAGCCTGCGACCCGGTGGTCGCCGATCGGGCGAAGATGATGGCCTCGCCTTTCCCGCGGGTCTCCTCGAGCGCCTCGAAGACGGTACGCGTATAAAGAAGGGCGTAAAGGTTATGCATCGTCCGGCCGTCACTTCCGTCATAACAAACGGCATCCACCGGGAGACTCTCGCCAAAGTCAGCCTTAAAACTGTCTACTCCCATCTCTACCAGCCGATGGAGCTGACTTTTATACCATTTACAGGCCTCAGGGTTGGTGAAGTCCACGAAGGCCATCCCCGGCTGCCACCAGTCGATTTGATAGATTGTGCCGTCGCGTCTCTTGACAAAATAACCTTTTTCCGCCCCTTCTTCAAAAAGGGCCGAAAGCTCTGAGATATAAGGATTAATCCAGAGAGAGACTCTGATCCCGTTCTCTTTGAGTTCTCGAATGAGTTTCTCCGGATAAGGGAAAGCGACCTGGTCCCAAGTAAAATCGCACCAATGGCGCTCACGCATCCAGTAGCTATCGAAATGGAAGACGGAAAGGGGGACCTCCCGCGCCTTCATGCCGGCGACGAGTTCCTTGACCGTCCGCTCGTTGCACTCCGGCAAGAAAGAGGTGGTCAACCAGAGCCCCAGCGACCACTTGGGGATGCGCGGTGATCTGCCGGTGAGCAAGGTATATTTTTCCAGAATTTCCTTGGGGGAGGGGCCGTAGATAAAATAGAGATCGAGTTCCTGCCCCGGCACGGTAAATTTGACCATATCTATCTCCTCGGTCCCGATCTCGTATTCCACGCGCCGGCT
>JAAYXC010000393.1 GCA_012516115.1 Bacillota bacterium
TCCTCGATCTCCACGGCTCTTATAAACCCACCGGCATGAGCAGGACCTATCCCAACCTCCTGACCCAAGAGGCGGTCCTCGGGCTGGAGTGGAGCAGGTGGTACAGGGGGATCGATCCGGAGCACAACGTGACCCTGGCTTTTACCAGGCTTATCGCCGGGCCGATGGACTACACGCCGGGCGGCTTCCGCAATGCGACCCGGAGAGAATTCCGGGCCAGGCGGCGCAAGCCGATGGTCCTCGGTACCCGTTGCCACCAGCTTGCCATGTACGTCGTCTACGAGAGCACGCTGCAGATGCTCTGCGATTCCCCCGCCGCCTACCGCGGCCAGGCGGGATTCGAGTTCTTAAAACGCGTCCCGACCGTCTGGGACGAGACGAAGGTGATCGACGGCAAGGTCGCGGATTACATCGTCATCGCCAGGCGGAGCGGCCGGGAATGGTACCTGGGCGGCATGACCGACTGGACGCCGCGCGAGCTCGTCATCCCCCTGGAGTTCTTAGGCGAGGGCCAGTATATAGCGGAGATATACGCCGATGCCGAGGACGCGGATCGCAACCCGCAGGCGGTGGAGATCCGCCGGGAAGTGGTCGAGGCAGGCGGCCGGATGCGCGTGCGGCTGGCCTCGGGAGGGGGATTGGCGGTCATCTTTACCCCTTTGCCCTAGATCAAAACGATCGGAGTAAGGAGCGGATGGCCGAGAAAAATTCTTCCGCAGCTTGAATAGCTTCCTCCACCCTGCTCGCGAGATACATGCGCAAGACCGCCGTAATCCCCAACACTCCTCAGTTCAAAAAGCCAATTAAGAGTCTTCCTCTTCCATGTTCCTTGCTAACTTTCCTGGTTTAACAAAACGGTAATAAATTAAAGCGATCACAGCACTGTGCTTGTTTTACTTCCAAGCCTTCGCTCAATAAAATGGCGGTGGCGGCATAAAAAGTGGCGTAATAGACACGCGAGGCGGCAAAATCGTAATATCCCCAGAAGCCAACTGCCGTCGATAACGCCAAAGCCAAAAGGATTAAGGCAAGCCTCTGACGTAGACGAAACATCCGTCCTCCTCCCGTTCGGCCAAAAAATCCTTGTCCCCGGCATAACAAACGAGACCGTCAAATCTTGACGGCCCGGGAATACCGTACCCTCCACGGTCCGAGGATCTCAAGAAACGCTTCCCCTGCTGCGGCACGCCGCCAGGATTCCCACAGCCTCCTCCTCGATCGCCGCCTTCAGCTCCGGCGGCTCCAGCACTACCGCATGCCGGCCGAACCCCAATATCCATCTCATGATCGAGAAAAGTCCACTAACCCTGAGTTCCAGGATAAGACCTCCATCCGGGAGGTCGATCGTCCTCTGGCCCTCCATCCAGACCCGCTCCCTTACCCAGCGTGCCTGTTCCCGGTCGAAGGCCACCTTTACCGTGTATTCCGCCGTCCCGCGCTCGATCCCCCAGCTGTGGCCGAGATAATCCTCGATGGAGAAATCCGCGGGCTTGACGAAGCTCTTCCCGGTGAGACTGAGGGTGCGGATCCTATCCAGGGCGAAGATGCGGAGCTCGCCCCGGAGATGGCAGTGGCCGATGAGGTACCAGGCCCCGGCCTCCAGCCGCAGATGGTAGGGGTCCACCTCGCGGTGGGTGATATCGTCGGTGCTGGCGGCGTAGTATTCCATCGCCACCGTGCGGGAGTTGGCCATGGCCTCCGAGAGCAGGTCGAAGTGGCGCGCCAGAAGGTCTTCGTCCCCGCGGACCCGAGGAAGGCCGAAGGAGATCTTTTGGCTGAAACGGTCGAGATCCACGCTGACCTCTTCGCCGAGGAGCACGGGCAGCTTTTCCATCACCGTTTGCGCTTCTTCGGCGAGCGGCGTCCCGGCCAGCTCGGCCAGGATGCGTTGGCCGATCAAAAGCACGGTCAGTTCACCGGCCGTAAGATAAAGGCGCGGAAGGGTAAAAGGACCGTCATACCGGTAACCGCCCCTGGCCCGGTCGTAGACGAGAGGGGCCCGGAGGAAGTCCTTGAGGAGCTCGAGGTCGCGCTGGATGGTGCGCGGGGAGACCTCGAACCGTTCAGAGAGGGCCGTGAGGCTTGGGTATGCGCCGGCCTCGATGAGGCGGTGGATCTCCACGATGCGCCAGAAGGGTTTGCGGGTAACAGGCCTCTTAATCCTGGCGGACGCTTTGAACATTTTTCGTCCCTCCGGGGAAGCTGATGCCATAAAAAATTTCGGTAAAAAAGGTAAAGATCCTTTAATTTTTCCTCCACAAAAGAGGGTTAGAGGAGCGATAAAAACCGGCATCCACCGGTCGGCATGACATTCATCCATGGTCCGAGTCCATTCACGGCGGATTGAAACCCGCCATTACACCGGGGAAAGCGCCGGCGGCCCCGGACTCACCCCTCGTCCCCTTATCTTCGATCGAAGAGAGGA
>JAAYXC010000394.1 GCA_012516115.1 Bacillota bacterium
AGGATCATGGTGGGTGGGGAGGAAGTTCGCTTTCCATTCCACGATGACCTTACCGGCGGTTCTATCAGCGGCGAAAAGCGTGGAATAAACTTCGGCGGTGGCCGACCGGCCGCCGGGAGAGACGGGGCGCATGAAGCCATGGAGCGAGTCGATCTCCCAATAGAGCGGTCGCTCGAAGCCCAATGCTGAAAGATCGGAACCCTGTGAGAAGTCTTCGATATAAACAACATTTGCCTCATCATCACCTGATGAGGTGAACGCGATCGCCGCTATCATAACCAAGATTAATATCGACCAAAGTAAGTTAAGTTGATCTTTCATGTTGGACTCCTCCTCGCCACTTCGCCACCAAACCTCTAACCCGGTTCCTTTTATCCTCGGCAGCGTGTCCGTAACCCGTATAAAGCCGTAACGCCGAATATGACTATGCACATCGAGCATTGCCATGTAAAACTATTCGGTATAGACTGTCGATTTCCTGCAAGTGTATAAAAAGTATTTCCATTACTCTCATGGGATAAAAATAGAGCTAAAAGAGGAAATGCCAACTTACCGTCAGGAGCACGGTGGACTTTGGTTTTTACCGACGAACCGGGTGAACTATTCCCACCCATCTCCCGATAGGAAGGAAGGTCGAAAGGAAGAATTGAAATATGGAAATATGATGGTCATCCATGGAATTAACGTTCAAAAAACACCAAATGCTTTCATCGACCAGGTCGCCTGAAAACCGAAATGGAAAGGAGGCTCCGGGATGAAGCGGGTGTTTCCCCTTGCTTTCCTCGTCCTGTGCGTATTATTAAGTCTTCCGGAGGTAGCCGCCGACGATGCCGTCTTCCTGGGTTACGGCGCCAGCGTCTTCCCCGCCGAAGAGGGCGCGATCGAACTGGAATACGAGCAATTGACCATTACTTACCATCCGTTCGATGAAGAGGCCCGGGTCGAAGCCTTCCTCATCTTTAAAAACCCCGGCGAGGCTAAGACGGTGCTGATGGGTTTTCCCGAGGCCTTGGGCCATAGTCCGGCGGAAGAAGAAGGGTTCCCCACGATCCTCGATCTGGATACCACCGTCGACGGCGTGCCGGTGGACACCGTTTACCAGCCGTTAGAAATGAGGAACGGCGACTTCCATTTCGACCGGGTCTATCTGTGGAAGGTCCACTTCCAAAAGGGTGAAAGCCATACCATCAAGCATACCTATCGGTATAAATCTTCTTACGATTCCTTGGGCTATTGGTACCTGGATTATATCTTGCAGACCGGCGCCCTGTGGGCGGGAAAGATCGGGCGGATCGACATCGTGGTCCGTTCACCCGTCAAGGTGCCGTGGATGGAGTTCGTCCCCTATCCCGAAGAATACTCCTACTTCCATGCGACCGAATGGGAACCCGACCGCGATATCCGGCTGACCTCCCTTTATTCAACCGATCTTGCCGTCTTCGGTAAAGGGGAGCCCGTCGAGGGGTATTATGATGAAGCCGCGGCGCGAAAGATCTACCGCGAGGCCGCGGTCAAACGCCGGGCCGAGATAAGGGCTTATATCGCCGCCTTAAAACCCGAGTATCTCTCGCGCTGTACGAAAAAAGAGATCCAGACCTATATCAACGGGATCTACGCCACCTACGGCCGGCCGTTCAAGGATCCGGCCTGGGCCGCGTTCTTCACCGGCAAATGGTGGTACGAGCCGGACCACGCCTTCCACGAGGGGATGCTCTCCGGAGAAGACCAGAAAACTATCGCCCGGCTCAAAACCTATGTTGATAAAGCTTTAACCTCTTTACCCATTCCTTTCCAGCAAAAAATCCTTGACAAAGACAGGCCCTCAGGGGTAAAATCTCAAATAAAGGTAAAGGCTCCCTCTCGGGGAGCCACCGGTAGAGCAGAGACGAGTGGAGAAGAGACGAGCCGAAGAGCAGGAAAGATGAGGGCCTGACTCGGCAGTCGGGCCTTTTTCGTTCCATCGCCGTCCTTCTCCCACCCTCGGAGGTGGGTTTATTTGTCCCCGGATCTGGAGCGGCTTCGCGAAGCGGTGCCGCTCGTGGCCGCCATCCCCCCCGGAAGCCTTCAGATCAAATTGGGGGAGGCCGTAATCGGTGGTCCCACCCCGGGCGTCATCGCCGGACCCTGCGCGGTGGAGAACCTGGAACAGGTCCTTTGCACCGCCCGGAACGTCAAAGCCGCCGGCGCCCACGGCCTGCGCGGCGGGGCCTTCAAACCCCGCAGTTCACCCTATAGCTTTCAGGGTCTCGGTCGGCCGGCCTTGGAGATGCTGGCCGCCGCCAAGATCGAGACGGGGCTTTTTTTGACCATCGAGGTCACCGACCAGACCCAGGTGGAACTGGTGGCCGAATACGCCGACCTCATCCAGATCGGCGCCCGGAACATGCAGAACTTCGCCCTTCTGCGCGCGGTGGGGAGGACGGGACGGCCGGTACTCTTAAAGCGGGGCCTCTCGGCCACCATCCAGGAATGGCTCCAGGCGGCCGAGTACATCCTGGCCGAAGGGAACCGCCAGGTCGTCCTCTGCGAACGGGGTATCCGGACCTTCGAGACCTTGACCAGGAACACCTTCGACGTCGCGGCCATCCCCCTGCTCCGGGAGATCACAGGGCTACCCGTCATCGCCGACCCCAGCCACGCCGCGGGGCGCCGGGAACTCGTCGTTCCTCTGGCCCGGGCGGCCCTGGCGGCCGGGGCCCAGGGACTCATCATCGAGGTCCACCCCCAACCGGAAAAGGCCCTTTCCGACGGGCCCCAATCCCTGAACCCTACGGAATTTTCAGGCTTGATGCGGGAGATTACGCCGCTGGTCGGGGCGGTCGGAAGAGAACTATGAGTTTGAAACTAGTTAGTATTATCGGGTTGG
>JAAYXC010000395.1 GCA_012516115.1 Bacillota bacterium
CAACAGGGGCGTGAGACGATAGGTCCATCCTTTAAAGCGGACCAACAAGAGGGAGGCGAGACACCAGCTGAGATAAAGGGTGACGTTGATCAGTCCTATCCGGAAGGCCGGGAGCCCGAGCTTTAAAGCCAGTTTGGGGAAGAGGAACCTGATGGTGCCGACGCCGATCCAGGTGGCGAAATTGGCGATCCAGGCCAAGTAGAGGAAGAGCCTCTGTCCGGAGGAAAAGGTTCCGCTTCCTTCCTTTGGCGGGATGACCTCTTTAGTCTCCGCGGTGAAGGCGATAAGGAGGATGATGCCCACCAGCAAAAGAGACCCGAGGAGGCAGGCCGTACCCGGGTCGATCTTCATGAAGACGCCACCCAGGAGATTACCGGTGGCCACCCCGACGGTGAAGATGACGACAAAAAGCCCGATGGCATGAAGCAATCCTTCGTCGTTATTACCGTGGCCGATCCAGGCCTCGATGAGCGGCCAGAAGATCGAGTTGGCCACTCCACCGAGGAAATAGGCGATCCAGATGGCTCCCGGGGTGGCCCGGCGGAGCACGAGGAAGACCAGGGCAAAGAGGGTACAGGCGGGGAGCAAAAGGATCTTCCGGCCGATGCGATCCGACCAGCGGCCGAAGACGAGGTTACCGAAGATCCTTGTGGCCACGTGGAGGCTTCCGGTTAACCCCACAAGGAAAGCGTTGTCGATGGCCCTGGCCGCCAGCAACGCGGCCACCAGAAGAAAAAGGCCGTAACAGATCTCCATGAGATAGGTCGCGGTATAAAGTTTGAGTCTGCGGGACATGATGTGTTCCTGCCTTCATTCGTTTTTTTCCAGTTTTTTTGCTTCTTCCCAAAACGTGTCCATCTCGGCCAGCTCCATCTCGGTGAGACGTCGGCCACGAGTGTGCGCCGCCTCCTCGATATGGCGGAAACGACGGCAGAACTTCTCCGTGGTTTGTCTGAGCGCCTCTTCCGCATCGATGGCGAGGAAACGGGCCACGTTGACCAGGGCAAAGAGGAGGTCGCCGAACTCGTCCATCAGCCGGCCGCGGTCCGGTTCCGCTTCCGCCAGCACGGCCAGGAACTCCCGCAGTTCTTCCTCCAGCTTCGAGAGGGCGCCGGCGAGATCCGGCCAGTCGAAACCGACCTTGGCCGCCTTGGCCTGAAGCTTTTGCGCCCGCATGAGGGCCGGTAGAGCGGAAGGCACGCCGGCCAGGGCCGAGCTCCGTTCTTCGGCGTACTCGTCTTCTTTGAGCCGCTCCCAGTTGACGAGTACCTCGTCCACTCCTTTTACCCGGCGGTCACCGAAGACATGGGGATGGCGGCGGATGAGCTTTTCGTTGATGGCCCGGGCCACCCCTTCGAGATCGAAATGACCTTCTTCCCTGGCGATCTGGGCATGGAAGACGATCTGGAGGAGAAGGTCGCCCAGCTCTTCGCGGAGTTTCTCCGGTGAGCCGGTATCGATGGCCTCCAGCACTTCGTAGGTTTCTTCCACCAGATAGGGTTTTAGGGTCGCGTGGGTCTGCTGCTTGTCCCAGGGACAGCCGCCTTCTCCCCGCAGGCGGGCCATGATCTCCACCAATTTTTTTATTTCTTCCATCTAAGCGCGTTCAACCTCCCCTTCGCCCGGAACCGCGGCCGCGGAACACGTCCGAACCGAGTTTGCCCAAACGGCGAAGGAGTTCTACGTCGCCGGGTTCGACTCCTCCCGTCAGCCATAAACCGAGGCCGAAGAGGACCGCCCCGAGGGGAAGGAAGAAAAGCAGGCGAAAAAAGGGAGAAAACTGGAGGGAAAGGGGGTATTGGAGCCCTAGACGGAGGGCGAACAACATCATCCCCCCGGCCAGGGTACTGCGGAAAATGGTAAGGAAAAACCCGGGGGGGAGGGCGATGTTCCTGGCCAGGATGACCAGGCTTAAAGCGGCCGTCAGCGCCGTTCCGGCCACGCTTCCCAGGGCGGCCCCCCGGGGACCGAGGATGGGAAGGAGGACCACGGTGAGCCAGGCTTTGAAGAGGAAGCCCAGGCCGCGGCTGCCTACCGGAGCGAAGGGACGCCCCATGCCCTGGAGGGCCCCGGCGCAGACCCCCTGGAGACCGAGGAAGAACGCGGCCGGCGCGAGACTCCGCAGCATCGGCGCGGCCGAGGCCGTCCCGTAAAGGACGAGGCAGATCTCATCCGCCAGGGTGTGGATCCCGGCGGCCCCCGGGAGACAGAGGAAGACGGCCAGGCGTAAAGCCTGCCGGATCTGGCGGTGGGCCAAAAGACGGATCCGGCGCGTCCAGGCTTCGGCCACCGCCGGCAGCAGGCTGGTGGCCAGGGCGCCGGTGATGGTGGTGGGGACGTAGATGACGGCCCAGGCGTTCCCCAGACGGCCCAGGAGGGCCGTGGCCTCGCTTACCGGATAGCCGAGGGCCTGGAGGCGGGTCGGCACGAGGAAAGAATCGAGGCTTTGCATCAGGGGGTAGAGGAGGGTCCCGAAGGCGATGGGCAGGGCATAGGCCATCAGCCTTCGCGCCAAAGCCAGATACGACGGTGGCCGGCGACCATCGGAAAACCGGAGGATCTTCGGTGGGTGGAGGCGGTAATGGGAGAGGAGGAAGATCAACCCGGCGGCTCCGCCGGCCGTGGCCCCGAAGGCGGCTCCGGCCGCCGCCCAGGCCAGACCGCAGGGTAGAAGGAGGTAGGCCAGGACGAGGAGCGTCCCCACCCGCACGATCTGTTCGAGGAGCTGGGAAAGGGCGGGCGGCCCCATTTCCCGGAGCCCCTGGAAGAACCCACGGAAGGCGGCGGTGAGAGACATCAAGGGCACGGCCGGGGCCAGCGAGATGAGCACCGGATAGGCACGGGGATCGGCCACGAAACGGAGGGCAAAAAACCGGGCCCCGACGAAGAGTACGGCCCCGCCCAACAAGCCCAGACCGCCGAGGATGACGAGGGCCAGCCGGAAGATCCGCCGCACTCCCTCTCCGTCCTTTAGGGCGGTCCGTTCCGCCACGAGGCGCGAGATGGCAAGGGGCATCCCGGCGGTGGAAAGTCCGAGGAAGACGAGGTAAAGCGGGTAGGCCGTCTGGTACAGTCCGATCCCTTCGTCTCCGATCAAACGGACCAGGGGGACGCGGTAGGCGGCACCTAATATTTTACAAAAAATCGCCGCCAAAGAAAGGAGGATCGTCCCCTGTAACACCGAACCGTCTTTTTCCACCCCGACCCTCTCCGTCACCGCCAGAGGTTACCTGTAAGCGCAGGACCCTGCACCGGGCACGACCGAAGGGAGCTTTTCTAAGTAGAGATCTATGTCCTCCTCGGCGAAAAATGTGTTTGGATCGAGCGGAAAGGAAATCGTTCCCATATCCCGGTACCGGGAAATGCCGAAAGGAACCGAAAAGGGCTGCAGGCAGGCGGCTTATTTTTGTTCCTTTCTTTACCATCCTTTTCATTTCGAGGCAGGACTTTTCTTCCTGATGCCGAAATAAAAAGGCCAAAAAGGAGGAGCTGGTGGTGGCGGTATTACTCGAAACCTTCCCGGAGCTCAGTTTACGCAAGGATTTCTTCCTCTCCGCCGGGATGTTGGAAGGATTGAACCGCATCAATCAGATCGGCGCCCAACGGGCGCAAGAAGCCCTGGCCCGTCTCCTGGGACAGGAGGAACCGGTGAAGATCGAGACCATCAGCATCCTTCCCCTGACCCTCTTGGCCCAGCGGCTTCGCCAAACCCAGGAGGAATATTTGGGGTGCCATATTCGCATCTTCGGCGAACTCCAGGCGGAACTCTACTGTTACCTCAAGGCCGATGACGCGCGTCTTTTGGTCCATGCCGTACTTCGTCCGAGTCTACTTCGCCGCACGAACAAATCGGTAGAATTGGCCGCCTTGGCCGAGGTAACGAATGTTCTGGCCAATTCTTACTGGGTGGCCCTGCACGGCCACGTCCCCCTGGACTGGCGGACCAGTCTGCCGGCCCTGGTGGCCCGGGTGGAGCGCGTCTTTGCGCTGGCTTCCCGTATCGGCCATTACGACCACCTTGTTTTTCAGGCCGATCTCCTCCTCGCCCGCCTCGGGATCCATCTCTACTTCTGCCTTATCCCCGGCGCCGATTGTTTGCATCGACTCCTCGGTTACCTGGAACCCGACCGGCTACGGCCGCTGGTCCGGTCGTAAGGCGGGCATATTTACCCTCCCGCAGGGAAGGATAGATGGGCGAGGAGGGCGAATGGTCGTGCGGGTTTCCCGGCTGGTCTTTCTTATCTTGCTTTGCGTGGTCGTTTTTCTGGGGGGGATCCCCACTTCCCTGCTGGCGCAGGCCAACGGGTGGTATTATTACGTCCAACCAGGGGATACGATCTTTTGGATCGCCACCAAGGTCGGCCTGGACGTGGACACCATCCGGGCGGCCAACGGACTCTGGACGGATATCATCCGTCCGGGCCAACGGGTCTTCATCCCGGTGGTCACCGCGCCGGCCAACCAGTCCTATAGCCGCGGGGGGAGCGATATGGAGCTTTTGTCCCGGTTGATCATGGCCGAGGCCGGCAGCGAACCTTACGTGGGACAGGTGGCCGTGGGGGCCGTGGTCATGAACCGGGTGGAGAGTCCCCTTTTTCCCAATACCATTGCCGGGGTGATCTACGAGCCGGACGCCTTCGAGTCGGTGAGCAACGGTCTGATCTGGCGACAACCGCCGAGCAACTCCGCGCGCCTGGCCGCGGTGAATGCCATCAGCGGTTGGGATCCGACCGGAGGGGCCCTCTTTTTCTTCAACCCGGCCAAGACGGTCAATCCCTATATCTGGAGTCGGGCCATCATCACCCAGATCGGTAACCACATCTTCGCCCGCTGAGTCCCCCCCACCCCCTTGGCCCGGCAGGATTTTTTACCCCGGATGTGGAATTGTCATCGCCGATTCCGCAATCGGTTGCAAGCGACGAAGGGTGGGGGTGGTGGCTGATGAAACGGGTGGTTTTGGTGACCGGTGGTGCCGGCGGGATCGGCCGCGCGGTGGTGGAAACCATGGCCGAGAGGGGTTACCAGGTGGTGGCCTGCGATCGGGAGGAGGAAAAGGGACGGGCGCTGGTGGCGGAGCTCGCCCGGGCGGGATATGAGCTCTCTTTTCTTCCATGTGATGTAAGCAAAGAAGAAGAAGTGGCCGCGGTGATAAAAGCCATCGAGCACGACTACGGCCGCCTCGAGATCCTGGTGAACAACGCGGGGATCATCAGGCGCCGCACGGGCGAGGAGATCTCCGTCGCCGACTGGGATGCCGTCTTTGCCGTCAACGCCAGGGGGCCTTTTCTTTTCTGCAAATACGTGACCCCCATCATGAAGCGCCAGCGTTGGGGCCGGATCGTCAATATTTCTTCCGTGGCGGCCAAGACCGGGGACATCACCTCCGCTCCGGGTTACGGCCCGGCCAAGGCGGCCCTGGATTGCCTGACCAAGACCTTCGCCCGAGAACTGGCGCCCTACGGTGTCACGGTGAACGCCGTCGCCCCGCACGCCATCGAGACCGAGATGTCGGCCCAGTGGTCGGAGGAGAAACGGAGGAGCATCATCGCCGCCATTCCGCTGGGACGGCTGGGCACTCCGCGCGAGGTGGCGGCGGCCGTGGCCTTCCTCGCCTCCGAGGAGGCTTCCTTCATCACCGGCGCGATTCTCGACGTCAACGGCGGTTTCCTCATGGTCTAAAATTACCTATACCTAGAAATAATACCTGAACCCCGCGTTCAGGCTGAACCTCGCGCCGGTGGTGGCCAGGACGAAGTCTGAGTTCTCCGGCCCGAGGAGTAAACCTACCCCCGCCTGGAGATCGGCCTTGTCCGAGAGAACCAAGTTCACCAGGCCGCTGGCGGTTATCCCCCCGTCGTCGAGGCTCGCCAGGGCGGCCAGGGTGTACTCCGTGAGTTCGTCGCGGGGGAGCTGAAGTCCCAGCGCAAGATAGTTCTGCCGGGGGAAGAGCCGTCTTCGTTCGTCGTGGAGGTATTCCGCGTAAAAGAGGCGGCCGTTCCCGAAGGCCCTCTTCCACCCCAGAAGCAGGGCCGGCCGGCCGGCGGCGGGATCCCCCATC
>JAAYXC010000396.1 GCA_012516115.1 Bacillota bacterium
GAGGGAGATGATCCCGCACCAAATCCAGGTCCGATGCCCACGCCACCATCCCTTTTCCCACACCTCGTCCACCAAGGCCTTTTCGGCTTCCGCGGATGCGAGCAGGCTGCGGGCCCGGATGAAGCCCAGCAAAAACGCACCAGCCAGAAGAAAAACGGCCAGACAGAACGCGGTCGGAAATGCCTCGTCCCTTTTGGTGAAAAAACTAAAACATAGGCTTTCAAACAAAAGGGTAGTAAAAAAAACCTGCTTCGTCTCTTCGGTGGTCGTATGAAGTCTTGCCGCCTCTTCGGCGCATCCGATATGGTCGGCCCGTACGCGGGCCAAAACCGCAGAGATCTTCACCCAGGAAACGGTGAACTTTCCGGCGTAAAACGAAGCGACCAGGGAAGCCCCGGCCCACCACGGAAAATCGTTACCCAAAAGGAGGAAACGATAATCCGGCGGCCAGTCAAAGGCGGCCTTCTGCCACCAGAAGAGAAAGAGGCGCAGGGGAGGCAAAAAGAGTAGCGATAAAGGTAAACCGCTTATCCGTCCCCGGGCGGCCCAAAAGGAGAGGGCTCCGGTCAAGCCGGCCAAAAAGAAGATCGGCCAAGCCGCCGGCCAGGGTTCGAAAACACCCGGCATGAGGGAAAAAGCCAAAGCACCGCAGGCGCCGGCCGCCATCAGACCGGCCAGGGAGAGGACTTTGCTTTCATGGAGGCCTAAATCAAACACGTCGGCTCCCCACCCCACCGGTGGCCGGATGTCGTCTTACGGCCATGAGCGGGAGACCGGCCGCCAAAGCGGGCAGGCCGTCTTTGACTCTTCCCAGAAGGAGCGGAAAGACTTCCCGGCCGCGCTTTCCGAGAGTAAGGGCTATGCCGGTCAGCTCCTCCGACCAGAAAGGGGTGAGGAGGAAAAGGGCGCTTCCACGGGAAGTTCTCTCTCCGTAAAGCGTCGGCAGGGAAGAGAAACGGACCCCTCCCTCTACCGGTTGGATTCCGGCCAGCATGGTCAGGATGGATTCGGCGACTTCGTCTCCGGGATCGGCCGGGACGAAGATGATTTCTCCTCCCAGGTTGGGGACCCGGCCGTTGCTTATCAACCCCACTGCCGTCCCTTGCTGGTGAAAGTGGACGAGAAGGGAGGCGGCGGCCTCTATTCCCACCTCACTCAGGGCCGTCATTCGGTGTACCGGATAGTCCTCATCGGCCAGGTCGAGGAAGATCCAGACTTCGGAGGCCACCGTGGGGACCAATTCTTTGACCTGGAGGCGGCCCAGACGGGCGGTGGCCAACCAGTGGATCCGGCGGAGGCTGTCACCCGCCGTGTAGTCGCGGATGCCGCCGACCCAGGAGGGATCTTCGTAAGCCCGTAACCAATACCGTCGCCGCCCAAAGGGCATGGCCGCCAACCATGGCAGCCCGGATAGTGGCCAAACCCGGGGATAGACCGTCAGCCCTTCTCCGTCGTCGGGTACAAAACGTTCGAAGCTCGTCCAGCCCATCGGGTCGCCGCCGGAAACGTTGATGCCACCCAAAGGATAATAACCCCGGCGCATCCCCGCCACCCGATAGACCATCCGGAGACGACTCCGCCCGAAGACCAGACCGGCCCCCTCATGGGGGCCGAGGAGAACGAGGTTCGGCTGGCGCGACGCCGCTACCCGAATCCACCCCAGTGGCAGGGGGGAAGCGGTCTCCGCCACGATCGTGATCTCCACCGGCTGACCGGGGAAGGCCTTGCGGACGGCCAGCCGTCGTTCGATCTTTAATCGATCAAAACTCCGCCGGCCGACCAAAGAAAAAAGGAGGAAGAAGAAGATGACCCCGTAGACGGCCCTCGCCACCAGGGGCGAAGCGGAGAAAAGAGCACAAATAAAGAGAAAAAAGAGAAGAAGCCACTTACTCCGCATGGATGACTTCCTCGGTGGGGACCGGAACCCTTGCCAGCACTTGCGCCACGGCCTGGCGGGCATCGAGCCCACGCATCCGGGCTTCAGGCTTGAGGACCAGCCGGTGGGCCAAGACCGGTCCGGCCAGTTCCTTAAGGTCTTCGGGGATCACGTAACTGCGGCCGCGTAGACCGGCCAGGGCCTGAGCCGCCTTGAAGAGGGCGATGCCAGCTCGGGGGCTGGCCCCCAGGGCTATCTCCTCGTGTTGCCGTGTGGCCGCGACGATCTCACCTATGTACCGTTTAAGGGAAGTCTCACAGCGTACTTCTTTTACCTGGGCCTGCAGGGTCTGGATTTCTTCGGGTACCAGCACGGGCCGGAGATTTTCCAGCGGATGACGTACCCGCACCCGTTCGAGAATGGTGATGAACTCGTCCGGCGTGGGGTAGCCCAAATCCAGACAGAGCATAAATCGATCGAGTTGAGCTTCGGGGAGAGGGAAGGTACCTTCGTATTCCACCGGGTTCTGGGTGGCCATGACCAGAAAGGGCCGGGGAACCGGCCGCGGAATCCCGTCTACCGATACCTGGCGCTCCTCCATGCATTCGAGGAGAGCCGCCTGGGTACGCGGGGTGGCGCGGTTGATCTCGTCGGCGAGGAGGATATTGGTAAAGACCGGACCCGGACGGAACTCGAACTCCCCCGTCCGCTGGTTGTAGACCGAGACCCCGGTGATATCCGAAGGTAAAAGGTCGGGGGTAAACTGGATCCGCCGGCACTCCAGCCCCAGCGAGACGGCCAGGGCCCGGGCCAAGGTGGTTTTACCCACCCCCGGGACATCCTCGATGAGGATATGGCCTTCGCAAGCCAGGGCAACCAGGGCAAGCTCCACGGCCCGCTCCCGGCCCACCAGGACCCGACGGACGTTCTCACGGACCTTTCGCCCGATGACGGCGATGTCGGTCATCGCCTCATCTCCCTTTGAGAGTTCTCCTCCTTTCCTGTTTCGGCGGAAAGGCCGGAAACTCCTGCCGGAACGCGGCGGCAGGGATTAAAAGCGAAATCGTTCCTGCCCGACGGCGAGCCGCTACGGCCCTCTTTCTCCTTTTGCCGTAAATTCCTCTTCGCTTTGCAAAACTATTCCACGCTCCCGAAGGAGGACGGCGGCCACCCCCAAACCCGGCCGAAGCCTCCGCGTGAAACTCCCGTCGTAGATCCAACGGACCCCACAGGAGGGACTCCGTTCTTTGAGCACGGCCGCCTTCACTCCGCAGGCCTCCGCTTTGGCCAAGGCCGCCTCGGCCCCCCGGCGGAAGGCCTCGGTCACATCTCTCCCCGTTTTATCGACCACCCTGGCCCGGCCGGCCAGGACATCATGTCCGTTACCGCCGACGATCTCCGCCGGCGGCCGGGGGATCGCCAGGCCGCCCAGGACTTCCGGACAGACGGGGACGATCTCCCGACCGGCGAGAAGCCGCAAAACGCCTTCATGCCGGCAGTGGCCGCCGTCATAGCGGCAGGCCAGGCCGAGAAGACAAGCGCTTACCAAGATAGGGCCGGGAGGGAGGACCAACATCCTGTGCCTCCCTTACCCGACCGGTCCGAAGGGACGGAACTCCACCCATTCCCGCCAACTCTTACCCGCGGCCAAGGAGACAACCCCGGTGAGAGAAGCAGGGAGGGGCAGGTTGGGGGCATTGGTCACCCAAGAATAAGGTTCAAGACAGATGAAAGGCGCGCCCGGCGCCGGCCCGGTCCAGACGACCCAATGGGGAAACCCCCGGCCCGAAGCGTACGCTATCCCACGGCCCGACGGTTCATGCGAGAGCCGGGCCACGATCTCCGGTTCCCCCGGCGCCAATTCGGTAAAAACGTCGTCCAGACGAAGATCGGTTACCCTGGTGGTAACTAATTTCTCCTCTTCGCTCAGGGGCAGCAACCGACCGGTGGGAAAGCAATCTTTTAGCTCCCAGCGGGCCTGGGCCGGCAGGGACAACCGGTAATCGCCGGGTTCTTCTCCCTCCTTCATCGGCAGTCGGAAATAGGTATGGTAGCCGAGGCCGAAGGGGAAAGGCTCCGGCCCCTGGTTGGTGGCCTCGGCCGTGACGCGAAGCGCTCCTTCGCGCAAGGTAAAGAGAAGTTCCAACCGGAAGTCCTGGGGAAAGACCGCGGTGAAGGAAGGATGATCTCGGCCGACGAACGCGGTCCGCGCCCAGGCTCCCTTCTCGTCGGCCCCTCGGCCGAGCAGCCGCCAAGGGAGGGAGTAAACCAGGCCGTGGATGTGGTGCGGTGGCCGGTTGATGGGCAACCGATAGGTCCGACCGGCGAAGGTAAACCTTCCTTCCCAGATCCGGTTCGGTGGCAAGAGCACCGGGTGGCCGAAACGGGTAGGCCGCTCCTTAAGTTCGGCCGCGGAAGACGGGGAAAAGAAGTAGCGAATCCCCGCCGAGGGCCGGGCCAAAGAAATAACGTTACTCCCCATCGCGGGGACGATCGTGGCAACGAGGTCCGTCTCCCGGTCGTGGAGCACCACCGTCGCCAGGTCGCCGAATTCTTCTTCCCGGGCCGCATACCGGAGAGAACCCTCTGCCATCAGCCCCACTTCCCCTTGGCCTGATGGGTGGCGATCTCCGCCTTGACCATGCTCTGGATCACCTGGGCCTTGCCGAGGGCGTACCGGAAGACGGCCAGGCAACCCGGGTCCAAGTTATCTTCGATCCCCCGGTTCGCCAGCTCGGTTACTTTCCCCATAAGGGCGTGGAGCTCGGCATGGAGGGCATTGCTCGGCCGGGATCGCTCTAGCAAAGCCGCCGCCTCGGCCGCAAGCCCGGCGAACTGTTCCTTAGGCGCCCCACATTTGGGGCAGCGTTCCGGCGGCATCTCCCCATCGTGGATGTAACCGCAGACACCACAGCGCCATTTCTTCATCAAGACTTCCTCCTCGCTGCGAAGTTCAATAGTTATCGCACTTTATCTCGAAAAACGCCCGTGGATGCGCACAGACCGGACATTTCTCCGGCGCCTCGCGGCCGGTATGGACGTAACCCCAGTTCCGCCAGCGCCACTTCAAATCGGCCGGCATCTCGGGCCGGAAGAAGACCCGTCCCTCGCCGAGATTCTCGAGCAGGGCCAGGTAACGGCGTTCGTGTTCGGCCTCCACCGCGGCCACTTTATCGAAGAAGGCGGCGATCTCACTAAAGCCTTCTTCCCGGGCCTCGCGGGCGAACTCCTTATACATGCTCGCCCACTCGTGGTGCTCGCCTTCGGCCGCGGCTTTGAGGTTGGCCACCGTATCCCCGATGCCGGCGAGGAACTTCAAGATGACCTTGGCGTGCTCTTTCTCGTTGTCGGCGGTCTCCTGGAAGATGGCGGCGATCTGTTCATACCCTTCCTTCCGCGCCACGCTGGCAAAGTAAGTATACTTGTTGCGCGCCTGAGACTCGCCGGCGAAAGCGGCCTTCAGGTTCGCCTCGGTCTTGCTGCCCTCGAGTTTCATCCTGCCGTCGCTCTCCTTTCGTCGTGTAAAGATTCTTCCCAACCCCCTACCGGAGAAAGGCTATACCTGGCGCGGACCACCCCCCAACCGGCGGTAGATCTGCTCGCCTAGGCAGTCCGCCACGTGTTCGTAGCCGCACTTGAGCCAGACCCGCTTTACCAACTCCACGTCTTGGAGTGCTACCTGAAGAAAGGCTTCTATACCCCGGCGCAAGGCGGCCCGGTCTTCCTCTTTCATCCGGGCCAAGGCCTCCTCGATCCGGCCCACCCCCGCTTTCGTCTCAGCAGCGAGGACCTCCTGGCCCCGCTGGCTCAGGACGAGCCTCCGCTCGCGCCTGTCTATCGGCCCTTCAAGACGGGCCACGATTTTCCGGCCGACCAGACGATCGACGAGCTTGGTCGCCGCGGCATTACTCACCCCTAGTGCCTCGGCCACGGCGCTCAGGTTAGGACCATCATGAAGGGCAAGGAACCGGACGGCGGCAAACTGGACCGGGGTAAGCCCTCCCGCGGTTTTTTGCCGTTCTTCAAAGGTTCGAACGAAGAGCCATATCAGACGAAGATCGTTGTCCATGGCATTTCGACCCTTTAATTTTTTACTAGGTTAAATATTACTATAGATCTTTTCCCTTGTCACCGGCCGAAAAAGGACACAAAAGCCTTTTTAAGGTCCCCGTCCGCGCGTTTTCGCTCTAAATCGGTCTCTAATGCCACTCCACGCCTTATTTAATTAACCCTCCGGCGGCAGAACGAAGTCCCGCAAGGCCCGCCAAAAAGAGCCTTTCCCTTGGGGTTTGGCCCGACCCCGGTAGGGTGAGGAACCACCTACGTCGGCCAGGCCGAGGAGCTGGCCGAGAACCTCCAGCGCAGGGCCCATCCCGTCCCCGCTTATCTCCAGGCCCATCTTCCCCGTCCCGAGGTGGGAAACCTTCTCCACCTGAAGGCGGCGGGCCAGTAAACGCAGGCCGAAGAGGGCTTCCAGATTTACGTCGGTCCGACCGAGGAGCTCGGCGAGTCTTCGCCCTTCGTAAGTCTCATCTCCCATGGCCTTCCCCCCTACTTACCGTATGCAAGCTGGGGAGGAGGAGCTTCCTACCGAGGTCCTAAAAAGAAGAGGCGGTTCAACCCGCTACTACCTACTCTTAACGGACCGGGAGATCGTGGCCCCAGGTGAAGCAGGATCTAAACGACTGGCGCTTGGGCCGGGTGGTGATGGTCGGGGACGCCGGATTCAAACTCCGAGGTCAACCGCCGGATTCTCCAGGGGGCCGGAGGGCATTACATCATCGGGAGAAGATGCGGCTCAGCGAGTTGAATCAGCTGGCGGGCTCCATCGGAAGGCCGCCTGCGAACTACGCAGCCACCTCGTCTACGGCTGCTACCTGCGATAGAAGCCCACGTCGAAGTCGAAGAGCGTCTTGACGGGAAGTATCTTCTCCGTACCTCGGAATGGTGAACGTGGTCCTTGGCTACAAGCAGCTCTTCGAGGTGGAGAGGGTCTTCCGGGACTTGAGGCATCTTATCGGTCCGGTCTACCACCGGCTGCCCGAGCGGATCAAAGCCCATGTCCCCCTCTGCTGGCTGACGATGCTTTTGATCCGGGTGGCGGAGAACGAGACGGGGTCTTACGTGGCGAACGAAAGATAAAGAAGGAGCTTTCCACCTTGCAGGTAGCCGTGCATCGCACGGCCTCCGGGGAGGTCTGGCTGAGGCGGACTATACAACGCCAGATCGGGGGCAAAAATAAAAACACGGAACCCCGACGGACTCTACCGGCCATCGAGGCCCCGAGAAAGGTACTGTCGAATATGGTCAAATGGAGTTTTTCGGACGAAGAAAGGCTTCTATCCGGACCGAAGCTAGCATGCCCAACTCCATTCCATAAAACCAAAAACGACAATCAAACTCGCGGGTAGGCATAATCACCCCGGTAGTTCGAGGCATTATAAGGCGGATATTTTTCCGGAGAATCAACCCATCCCATGATCTCATCGTCCTGGGTATAGATGTACATCATTTTTTCATCCCAGAGGATTATCTCATCGCGAGAGTCGCCGGTCAGGTCGAACGCTTCTGCGCAAAGCTCAGGGTGTCCGTCATCGGGAAAACGAACCACCTGCCGATTATGACCATCGATCATCCCTCCCAGCCCGACGTTACCGTTGAGGAGGATCAGGTGCCGGCCGTCACCGGTCCAGTTCACCGGGATGATCATATTACCGTTGGTCGAGGGCTCATCGGACCAGAGGAGGTTCGCGTGGCAATCGTAGAGATAGATAATACCCTGGTTATTCCAGAAGGTCGAGACACATATCTCCAACCCCGGAAGCTCCGGCCGGTAGTTACCGACACTGATCCGCTGGGCGTGGCCGACGATCTCCTTTTTCAAGATGTTCCCCTCCAGATCGACGAGCATGAACCCCTCTTCCCCGGAGACGATGGCGATTAATTCCTCTCGTTCCGGATCGATGGGACCGATGACGATCGCATCGGTATGGTCGTTGGAGATGGGAAGCGACCAGATCCCCCTGCCGTCCGCATCAAGGAGGTCATACCCCACGAAGATCTCTTCTCGCCCGTCGCCGTTGATGTCTTTGGTATAAGGATAATGACCGGTATTGACCGGTGCTTCGTAACTCCAAAGCAACTCGAGATCGGAGTTCAGGGCCCATAGTCTCTTGTAACGGTCTTTGATCAGAATATCGGTAGGTCGTCCTTTCCCGGCGAGATCGCAGATGCGGATGGCATCTACGTTCAGGCGGTCGAAAGGATAATCCGGCCGCTCCATCCGCGGTGTATAGACCCATTTTTTTACCCGACCCGTGGACCCCTCGAGGACCATTAACTTAAAGTCACGGGCCACGATTACTTCGTCCTGACCGTCTCCGTCGAGGTCGTAGACCTGAAACGGCAGATCGGCGGTGATATAGGCGTGTTCGGGGTTGGGTTCGCCGAGCTCCCACAGGATCTTTCCGTCAAGATCGATGGCCGTAAGACAACTGATCCGGGCGAAGGCGTCCCGGGTGATCCGGCGTTGGCACTGGGCCATAACTATATGGGTCTCCTTTGTTCCGGTGAGATGCCCGAACCGGATGCTCCGTCCGGCGCCGAAATCCCGCAGATTGATCACCTTCCAAAGGAGGGGTTGGGGGTATTTTGCCCGCTCAGTCGCCAGTTCTTGTTCTTTAAACTTTTGTGCTTCCTTAATGCGCCGGCATGTAGCCGCGTCGGTCTTGACCTCGATGGCAGTAAACTGGGCCGGGGCCAGCGTACCGATGGCGATCCGACCGGCGGGGTAGGTTCCGTCCTCCACTTCGAATTCTTTGATACCATTTACCCAGCAAAGGATTCTCTCCCCCCGGCAGTCGACGCGGAAATCGTAAAATGCATCCGAGGTATAAAGATATGGTTCGGCCGCCAGAACAGTCACCCCCCGCTGGTTTCGTTTGAAGAGCTGCAGCTCGCCGTGGTTGAAGATCAGGGCATAAAAGCAGAGGCTGTTACGGTAGCGGAAGATCAACCCAGCGCAACTCTCCGCGCGAAGAAGTCGGAGTTTGCAGGTGACCGTATAATCACTCCAGTCCTGAAACCCTGTGGTCAGAATACTGAGGTTATCCAATCCTTCTTTTACGGCAGAGGAGTATTCGATGAATTTTTCTCCATTTTCCTCTACTATCATCCAGGTTTTGACCCCTCCCGAACCCGGGCGCGGCGTGGGGTCATACCATTGGCCGCCGTACCAGTATTTCGGCCGGTAATTATATTCTCCCATTGCGCCGAGAAACGGTTCATATGGGAAGTCTCCCAGTTTGAAGCTCTGAAAATCTTCTTTAAACAAAGTTATCTTGCCCATATGATAACATCCCTTTCTAAACGATATGATGATCGTTTACTTGTTTAAGCTAAAATTTATCC
>JAAYXC010000397.1 GCA_012516115.1 Bacillota bacterium
AGGCAAGAGGGGAAAGGCGAAAGGCATGAGACTAAAAGCATAAGGGGAAAGGGAAAAGGCAAAAGGGGATAGGGAAAAAGAAAAAGACGAAAAGACGACCGGGGGCGAAAGGAGTTAAGAGCGTGATCCGATTGTTGAGCGACGCCGGCCGGCCGCTCGTCGGCGCCTATTATTTCTTCCGCGGGGATCTGGCCAAGGCCGAGGAGGACTTGGCCGTCCTGGCGGAAGCGGGGGTCAACCACCTCTGGCTTTTCATCGACGAGTATTTCCGCAAGGACGAACCGCGGCCCCGCGATGAGTTCGCGGCCTTCCTGAAGCTTTTGGAGAGGATGGACCTCCTCTTCGTCCCGGTGGTGGGCCAGTTCATCTCCATCGAGAAGCGCCCCGAGGTGAGGATCCGGACGGCCGACGGCGGCTTCTCCTCCGACCCGCGGTACTGGAACATGGGCTGCTTCCGCCACCCTACGAACCTGGCATGGGCCCTCCACGAGGTGCGGGAATTCCTCCGCGCCTATAAAGACTCACCCCGCCTTTTCCGGATCGGTGGGAAGATCCTCATGAGCTTCGTCCACGAAGCCTACTACCGCACGGGCACCCCGGAGATGGGCGGGGAGGCCATGAAACCTTCCTGTTACTGCCCGTACTGCCGGGAGTCCTTCCTCGACTGGCTGCGGGAGAAATACGAAACCACCGAGGCGTTCAACGCGGCCCATACCGTGCAGATCGGCGCGTGGGACGGCCTGCCTCTGCCGGCGGGGCCGGAACCCGACCCCACGCTCTGGCTCGAATGGATCGACCACCACGCCCAGGCCATCCCGGATTTCCTGCGCGCGCTCATCCGGGCGGCCAAGGCCGAGGCGCCGGTCGGCTCGACCCATGAATGCAACGACTTCTACCCCGTCTCCTGGCAGACGGTCCTCACCGGGAACGACATCTGGCGGATGGCATCCGAGATCGAGATCGGCCACGAGGACATGTACCCCCTGGAGTTCGACCAGCAGTACCAGATCTACCCTTACGGCCTGATGAAGGACATTATGCGGAGCGCCATGGACTTCACCCGGCCCTACACCGGGAACGGCCAGGCCTTCACCCCTTGGGTCGTCCCGGCCGGCCTGCCCGAAAACAGCATGTTGGAGCAGGTCTACACCACCCTCATCCACGAGGCCACGGGGCTCGTCTGGTGGCTCGGGAAGGACCGGGGACTCTGGCGAAAGACGGCGGAACCCAACCGCATCCTCGCCCGCTGGCTGCCGCAAGCCGGGGAACTCGAGGCGGCGCGGCCGGAGATCGCCCTCTTCTACTCCTACACCACCCTGGCCCTGACCCGGAACGACCGGCACACCCTCGACCTCGTCCTCCTCTACACCGCCCTCCGGCAGCTCGGTTTTCCGGTCGATGTGTTAAGCGAGCGACAGGTCGAGGACGGTCTCCTCGAAGACCGGGGCTACCGGCTCGTCCTCCTCCCTTCCGTGGCCGCCCTCCCTCCGGCGACCCGCGCCGCGCTTTACCGCTTCGCCGAAAAAGGCGGGACGGTCCTCGCCGACGCTGCCGAGGCAAGATGGCCCGCCTACGCCCCCCTTCTCTCGTGGGACGTTCCGGCATCCAGGCCGCGCTTTTATGCGGCTAAAAACGGAGAAAAAGAACTCTTCATTCCCGTGGAATCGCCCCTGGTCGGAAGACCGGTCTTTACCGGCGGAAGCGGAGAAGAGGTCTTGGCCTCCTTCGACGACGGCGCGCCGGCGGTGGTCCTCTGGCCGGTGGGCCGCGGCCGTATCATCGGCCTCGGTTCCATGCTCGGGGTGGACTTCGCGAATTACCCCGGCCATCTGCATCTTAACCAAATGTTCCCCTTCCTCATCCGCATGAACGACGACGCCCGCAAGCTCCTCCGGCGGCTCTGTATGGCGGCCGGGGTCGCGCCGCCCGCCTACGCCACGGATCCCGGGGTGGAGGTCGGGGTCTTCAACCGTGGGGAAAGGGAACTCGTGTGTTTCGTGGCCAACCACCGGCCGGAGAAGGTGGTGACCCAGATCGTCCTCCCGGCGGCCGGGGGACTCGTCGAGACGAACCTTGCCCCGGCCGTAACTTCCTCCGACGCCGAAGGACTCCGGGTGACGGTGGACCTTGCGGCCCTCGCCGGGGGCTGGCTGGTGGCCGCGAAGTGAATCACGAAACGCGAAAGCCGGAGATACTCGCCGAAAGGAAAGCGACCGTTCATGGACGACGCGCAAAAACGCCCCAAAGCCTTACTCTTTTTGGTCATTACCGCGGTACTCTGGAGTTCCGGTGGGTTATTCATCAAGCTCGTCCCCTGGCACCCCCTGGCCATCGCCGGGGTGCGCAGCGCCGTCGCCTTCCTCTTTTTCCTGGCCTTCATCCGCCGCCCGAAGGGTAAACGGTCCGCCACCCAAATCGGTGCCGCGGTGGCCTACGCCGCCATGGTCATCCTCTTCGTCTCCGCCACCAAACTCACCACGGCCGCCAACGCGATCCTCCTCCAATATACCTCCCCGGTCTACGTGGCCCTCTTTTCCGGGTGGTTCCTGGGGGAAAAGATCTCCCGTCTGGACTGGATGGTCCTGGGTTTGGTCATGGGCGGCCTGGTCCTCTTCTTCCTGGACGGGATCTCTTTTGCCGGCTGGCTGGGCAACATCCTGGCCGGGCTGGCGGGAGTAGCCAACGCCGCCCTCGTTCTGCTCCTGCGCAAGCAGAAGGAGACCTCCACCAATAACGAAACGGTTCTCCTGGGGAACCTGTTTGCCGCCCTCATCGGGTTGCCCTTCTGTTTCCTGGGCGGCCCGGCCCCCGGCCTCACCGGATGGTTGGCCCTGCTTTTTTTGGGCGTCTTTCAATTGGGACTCTCGTATGCCTGCTATACCTGGTCCATTAGACATGTCACCGCCCTGGAAGCCATTCTGGTGCCGATCGTCGAACCGTTGCTCAACCCGGTCTGGGTCTTCCTGCGCCTGGGCGAACGGCCGGGCCCCTGGGCGATGGTCGGCGGCGCGGTGGTCATCATCACGATCACCCTCCGCTGCCTCTCGGCCGAAAGAAAGACCGGGAAGTCGGTCACCGTGGAATACAGATCGGCTCCCCGGCCTGGATGACGTTCGGATCCTGGATCTGGGGGTTGGCCCGGAGGAGATCGGCCAAGGCCACCCCGAAGCGCCGGGCGATGGAGGAAAGAGTATCACCCGGTCTTACCACGTAGATCGAACCACCGAAGCAGGGAAGGGGACCCCCACCCGGCGAAGGCGGCAGGCAGATCTGCTGGCCGATCTGGAGGTTCTCCGGATCCACCCCGGGATTGGCCGCCAAAAGCGCGTCGATGGTGTAGCCGAACCGGCGGGCCAGGCCGAAGAAAGTATCCCCGGGCTGGATGGTATAAAGTCGGCCCGGGCACTCTTCCACCGGCGGCGGAGGAGCGGGCACGCAGATCCGCTGCCCGATCTGAAGGGCGTTCGGGTCGACGCCGGGGTTGGCGGCGGCCAGGGCCGGGACGGCGATGCCGACGCGCCGGGCGATGCTGAAGAAGGTGTCGCCCGTGCGGATGATGTACGGAAAACCGCCCGGGCACGGTCCGGGCGGCGGCGCCACGGGGATGCAGACCACCTGGCCTAGCTGGAGGTTCTGCGGATCCGCCCCCGGGTTGGCGGCGATGAGCGCCATGACGCTGGTGTTGAAGCGCCTGGCCAGACCGAAGAAGGAGTCGCCGGGCCGGATGGTGTAGAGGGTCCCGCCCGGGCAGGATGGGATCTGGTTCGAGGCAACGGTGCGGTCGATCATGTTCCTTCCTCCCGAAGATCCTCCGGCGCCCGCGACGGCGCGGGCGTGCCGCAGGTATTAAACGGCGATCCCATCCTATGCGGGGAGTGGATTGGCGTGCGCACTGGTTTTGATGAAAGAATAAATGACGGCGGCCTGAAGACCGCCGCCCACAGCCCGGAAAGCCCTCCGGACGGAAACCGGAATCTCAAAAATATCTCATTCGACTATTTCAACTCCGGCACGGTCTCAAGCCCCATCATGCGGAAGTGACGATCGAGGGTCAAAGCCGTCCGGATCTTCTCGCGCCGGCAGAGGGCCAAGCCGGTGCAGTCGGCCATGGAGAGATCCCAGTCGGCATAGCGGAGAAAGATCGTCCAGGCCTGCGCGAAGAGATCCTCATCGACCCAAACCAGTCTCAGGCACCCCTTCTCCACGGCCTCCCGGATCGCCTCCCGGAACTCCACCGCCGCTCGATGCCCCGCCCGATAACGGAGGAAGGTGATGGGCTCCGCGATCGTGTCGCTGGTGGTCATGGGCCGCGCCCCGCGGCCCAGCATCTCGCGCCACACGGCGGCGACCGCCTCGTGATGGGGCTCCTTCGCGGCCGCGAGGGCGATCCAGGCAGAGGTGTCGACGAAGAGCTTCATCGATCTTCACGCCCGCGCCCGCCACCGTAAAGGTAACGGTCGTGTTCCACTGCCGCGTCGGTCGGCAGTTCGCCGCCGAAGATGCCGATCAGGCGAAAGAGGGGATCCTCCTCTTCGGGTTTTGCCGCCGATTCGCCGGCCTTGGCCAGGTAGGCGTCGATCGCCTCCCTGATCAGAGAGGCCTCCGAGACGCCCCGCTTTTGGGCCAGCTTCTTCAGGCGTTCGTTGCTCCTGGCATCGAGATAGATCTGCTTTCGCTCCATGGCCATGGGGATCACCGCCTGATGTATATGTCTAGATTTATTGTAATGTATACATTAGATGGAGCAAGAGAGGCCTCGGAGAGTGCCTCCGCCTCTGCGGGGGCTTGTAAGGTCGATCCTACGCGAAGACGCGAAGGGCGAAAAGGAAATGAACGGGCCGCCTGGCAGAGTGGCCCTCGTCCAAACCGTCCTCTCGGTCTTTCTCGTCTCCAGGCGCGCGTTTAGCTGCTCCAGGAGGTTGCCCCTACCCATCACGGAGATGCTGCCGATCTTCTTTTTATCCTTTCTCCGTGAGCCCCTCTGTGCCCTCCGCGCCTCTGTGGTTCAGGGATTTATTCCATCCTCTCCCCGAGGAGGATGATCCGGGGCTATGGTGGCGAGGCAGCGGGCGAAGCGCTTGTAGTATTTTTCCAGGCCCGCCTTGGTGGCCCGACCGTGGGCTTCTTCGTCTTCCAATTTCCGCGACAAAACGTAGGTCACGGTTTCCCGGACCCTCGTCAGCCTGACGGGCGGCCGCCCTACCCTTCCCCGTTCTCCGAGCTGCGAGTGACCGGTGACGGGTTCTGTAAAAGCTTCGCCCCCGCCTCCTCGTAGCCCGCCAGGTCCGCGGGCCTAAAGAGGACGAAACGGACTTCGGCAAGGGCTAGTCCACCCTTCCTTAGCTC
>JAAYXC010000467.1 GCA_012516115.1 Bacillota bacterium
GACCTGCTACGATTACAACTTCAACCGGCAACTAATCCAAATCACCCGTCCGGACGGGAAGACGGTGGGCTTTGCCTACGACACTATGGGCCGGCCGGTGACGGTGAGGACGCCGGAGGGGGAGATCGGGTACGTCTATGATGCCACAAGTGGGAACCTGACCGATATCATCGCGGTTGATGGTGGGGCACTCACCTATACCTATGCCGGTTCTCTCCTTACCGGGGGGAGATGGCAGGGGCAGATCAACGGGAGTGTCGAATATGGGTACGACAGCAATTTCCGGGTAAAATCTCTCACAATCAACGGAACCAAACTGGTAGACTACGACTACGACCGCGACGGCCTGCTCGTCCGGGCCGGGAACCTGGCCCTTACGCGTGATTCCGCGAACGGGCTATTGGTTAGTACCCAACTCAGTAATATAACCGACGAGTACACCTACAACAGCTTCGGCGAGATGACCGACTATGTGGCCAGATACCAAGGAACGGAGCTTTACCGCGTCCACCAGGAGATGGACGGGCTTGGGCGAATTACAAGAAACGTAGAGACCGTACTCGGCGAGACGCATACCTTCGAGTACGGCTATGATCAAGCCGGGAGGCTGGTGGATGTCTGCAAAGACGGCGTCCTCATCTCCCATTACGACTACGATCCCAACGGCAACCGGTTGGCGCATGTGAATCCGAGTGGCACTTCCTACGGTACCTACGACGACCAGGACCGGATGCTTTCTTACGGGGATGCCGTTTATGAATACACGGCCAACGGAGAGCTGTTACGGAAGACCGACACCCAAGGGACGACTCAATACACATATGACGTGCTCGGCAACCTGACGAGTGTAGTCCTGCCGGATGGGACGAGGATCGACTACATTGTTGATGGGCAGAACCGGAGGATCGGGAAGAAAGTAAACGGTGTGCTGGTGCAGGGGTTCCTGTATCAGGATTGGCTAGAGCCGGTGGCGGAGCTTGATGGCGCTGCCAACGTGGTGGTGCGGTTCGTTTATGCCTCCCGGTCCCATGTGCCCGACTACATGGTGAAGAACGGGGTGGTCTATCGGATAATCAGCGACCACCTCGGCAGTGTGAGGTTGGTCGTGGATGTGGCGACGGGCCAAGTCGTCTAGCGGATGGAGTACGATGAGTTTGGGAACGTGATTTTGGATACCAATCCTGGTTTTCAGCCGTTTGGGTTTGCGGGAGGGATCTACGATCCGCAGACGTAGTTGATGAGGTTTGGAGTAAGAGATTATGACCCGGAGACGGGGAGATGGACGAGTAAGGATCCAATTATGTTTTTATCAAAGAATACAAATTTTTATGGTTATACTTTTAATAACCCACAGAATTTTATTGATCCTACTGGAGAAATACATTGGCTAGCAGCAGAAACCGGTGGTTTTATATATGGTCTAGGTTCGACATTATTTTCAGATATACTTTTACAGAAAAGATCATCCTGGCAAGATTATATATCAAATGCATTTGGAGGAGCTGTTGGAGGAATTGTGGCGACTACAGGTAATGTTTGGGCCGCTTCGTTTGCTAATTCAATAGCTGCAAATAGTATGAAAAAAATCCTTTGTGTAGAAAAATTAACGTGGTCTGATGTAGGTACCATTGCAACTGAGACAATATTAGGTGGTTTAGCTGGTAAAGCATCATCGGCATTAATTCCTCGTGGTCCTGGTCGTGAACCGACGAAGTTCTGGAGTTCTTTAACTGGAACTATTGGTATTAATACTATTTGGAGACAAGGTAGGATGCAAGTATTATTAGAAACTATTGGAAAAGGATTTATAC
>JAAYXC010000398.1 GCA_012516115.1 Bacillota bacterium
GTTCCTTTTGAGGGATTTGTGGTGGGAGGTGATTCGAGGGGGCTATCTGTCAAAATATAGAAAAAAATAAAACCAATTGTCCCTGCGTTAGTACTTATTGCAAACGCCACGGTGTCTGCTGTGAGTGCATCCTTTACCATCGCAAAAACGGCGACCGCCCGGCCTGTATGAGGTAATCCAGGCAAGGGTCGACGGCGCCGGGAGGAGGGCTTGTGATTGCGCGAGGTCAAGACGGCCGAGATCACGCGGGTGGTGGCCGAATTATGTCTACGGGCCAATCGGGAATTGCCCCGGGGCCTTTATAAGGCTTTACGGGAAGCGGCGGAGAAGGAGGTTTCTCCCATCGGCCGGGAGGCCTTGCGGCGTCTGGTGGAAAACGCCGAGCTGGCCGCGGAGGAAGGGCTCCCCGTGTGCCAGGATACGGGCATGGTCGTGGTCTTCGTCGAGTTAGGGCAGGAGGTCCATCTCGTGGGGGGAAGTCTGGCCGCCGCGGTGGACGAGGGTATCAGACAAGGTTACCGTCGTGGCTACCTGCGGGCCTCGGTGGTCCGCGATCCGCTTTTGCGGAAGAACACCGGCGACAATACGCCGGGCGTGATCCACCTTAACCTCGTCCCGGGGAACAGGATCCGGGTCATCGTGGCCCCGAAAGGTTTCGGCAGCGAGAACATGGGCGGGGTGACCATGCTTACCCCCGCCCAGGGGGCCGCCGGGGTGATCGACTTCGTGGTGGACACGGTGCGGCGGGCCGGCGCCAACCCATGTCCGCCGGTCATCGTCGGCATCGGTCTGGGCGGGACGATGGAGAAGGCGGCCCTTCTCGCCAAAGAAGCCCTTCTCCGGCCCATCGGGGCCCCCAACCCCGCACCCCCTCTAGCCGCCCTGGAACGCGAGATCCTGGCCCGCCTCAACGATCTCGGGATCGGCCCCCAGGGGCTGGGAGGTAGGTATACGGCCGTCGCCGTCCACCTGCTGGCCTATCCCACGCACATCGCGGGGCTGCCGGTGGCGGTGAACATTTCCTGCCATGCGTGCCGTTACGCGGAACAGGTCATCTAGGGCATTATTCCGTTTTTCTGTTTTGCCCGGCCGAGAGGAGTCTTATGGCGGCGGCGACCTTTCTTTGCCCTTCCTCATCGAGGCGGGGAGCTAGGGACTTGAGCCAGACCACACCGGCCTTTTCGGAGAAGGAACCTTTATAAGCCCGGATGACGGCGTTGACAAACCACCCGAAGAAAGGCACGCCCTGGGCGAAAAGGGAGGCGTCGTCGGTCCGTCCGATCTGCATGTAAACCCCGGCCAATTCCTCCAGATACCGTTTGGCCGCATCCCAGAGACCACGGTCGAGAAGGGCGCCGATGGCATGAAAGAGCATCATGGGCACGGTCATCTTGCCCTTCGTAAAGCGGCGTTTAGCCTCCTCCAGGGCTACCACGCCGTGGACCACGTCGTCGGCCATGAGCCTGGCCATGGCCAGCTGGAACCAGTCTTCCGAGTTGTTGCTGTTTTTACAGACCAGTTCATAACAGTCGGCCGCTTCGGAGTATTTTCCCATCCGTAGGCAGGCCAAACCCAGGAGCCGGGCCGCCTCCTCGTTTTCGCTCAGAGAGGAGTCGCCGGCCAGGAGCCGGTAGACGTCTTCGAACCGTCCGTCCTGAATTAGTTCCCGGATTCTCTCCAGACTGACCACGAAAAGCCGCCTCCGGAGAAAGTTAAAAGGGTGGTCACCCACATGGTTTATGTTCGCCATCGGAAGCGGGGCTTCCTGCCGGCTTTGCGTCTATCCCTTCGCCTTTGCCTTTTCCGCGTCTTTTTTGAGCTCTATGAACCGTAAAACGGCGTGGATCGGTTGGGTCCCGGCGGCGAGGAGAAGGCCGGTGAAGACCGTATCGAACCATCGGCCGGCCTGCGGATTCACCCGTTGGAGGAGACCCAGCGAGGCCTGGGCGGCGACAAGCATCCCCAGACCGGTGGCCAGAAGAAAGGTGGCCAGGCGGCGAGAGTTGGTGTTGGGACCGAGGAAACCTTCTCCGGTGGGGAAGAGGTTCGCCACGATGAACTCGATGATCCGTTCCAGGACCAGGGAAATAACGGAAAGGAGCGCGAGGGCCTCGTAGAGTTCTTTGGGCCAGGACATTTGGGCGCGACCTCCTTCGATTTAAATAATTTTACGTTCGAACCGAAAGAAGTAGGCCCCGCCAAAATTCTCCTTTTAACCTCTTAATTCCTTCTTACCGCCAAAACTTTTCCCTGGCGTAGTTATTGGCTAAGGGTTAGCTTCAAGGCCCAGGTCGCGCAGGCGGGCGCGGATCTTTTCCTCCTTGGCCCGGGCCTCTTCTAGCCTTGTTTTCTCCCTTTCCACCACCGCCGCCGGGGCCTTGGCCAGGAAGCCTTCGTTGGCCAGTTTGGCCGCAAGCCGCGCCGCTTCGGCGCGGGCGTTCTCCAGCTCTTTGGTCAGGCGGGCCCGTTCTTTCTCCAGATAGACCAGTTCGGCCAAGGGCAGGTAGATCTGGGCTCCGCCGGCCACCGCGCTCATGGCCTGGGCGGGCCGGGGGGCGTCCTCGGCCACCAGTTCGAGCCGTCCCAGATCGGCCAGCACGCAAAGGGACGTCCGGTTGGCCGCCAGGAGTTCGGCTTTGGCGGAGGGAGCGGCGAGGATGGCGGCGATCTTCTTCCCGGGGGCCACCCCGACCTCGGCGCGGATGTTCCGGATGGCCCGAACGATCTCCATAAGATCTTCCATCTCCGCCTCGGCCACCGCATCGAGGAGGCCGGGGTCCGGGACGGGCCAGGAGGAGACCACGATGGACTCGCCTTCGTGTGGTAGGTGTTGCCAGATCTCCTCGCTGATGAAAGGCATGAAGGGATGGAGGAGCTGCATGGTCCGGGCGAGGACATGGGCCAGGACCTTCTGGGAGGCGGCCCGTTCGTTCCCGCCGGTCCGCAGCCGCGGTTTGGCCGTCTCGATATACCAGTCGCAGTATTCGCTCCAGATGAAGTCATAGAGGAGCCCGACCGCGGCGCCGAGGTCGTAGCGTTCAAGGGCCGAGGTGACCTCGGTGGTGATCCGCTGGAGCCGCGAGAGGATCCAGCGATCGGCCAGGGCCTCGGGTTTCGGCGGGTCCGCGCCGCCCCGGTAATCCTCCAGGTTCATCAGGACGAAGCGGGCGGCGTTCCAGATCTTGTTGGCGAAGTTCCGCGCCGCCTCGGCCTTCTCCCAGTAAAAACGGAGATCCTGGCCGGGTGTGTTGCCGGTGAGGAGTGAGAAGCGGAGCGTGTCCGCGCCGAAACGGTCGATGACCTCCTGAGGGTCGATGGAGGTTTCCGGCCGGGACTTGCTCATCTTCTTGCCGTCCTTGTCCAGGATGAGCCCGTGGATCATGACCTTTTTGAAAGGTTCGGCCTGCATGAACTCGAGGCCCATAAAGATCATCCGGGCCACCCAGAAGAAGATGATGTCGCGACCGGTGACCAGGACCGAGGTTGGGTAGAAGTACTCCAGTTCCGGTGTGCGTTCCGGCCAGCCCATGGTGGAGAAAGGCCAGAGGGCCGAGGAAAACCAGGTATCGAGGACGTCCGGGTCCTGGGTCAGGGAACGGCTCCCGCAGCCGGCGCAGGCGGAAGGCTCTTCCCGGGCGGCATTGGCGGTCCCGCAGTCGTCACAGTACCAGACCGGGATCCGGTGCCCCCACCAGAGCTGGCGGGAGATGCACCAGTCGCGGATGTTCTCCAGCCAGTTCAAATAGATCTTGGTGAAACGCTCGGGGACGAAAACGATGCGCCCTTCCTCCACCGCCCGCCTGGCCGGTTCGGCCAAAGGTTTCATCCGGACGAACCACTGCTCGGAAAGCAATGGCTCGATGACCGTATCGCAGCGGTAGCACTGGCCCACGGCATGGGTGTAAGGCTCGATCTTGCCGAGATAGCCGCCGTCCCGCAGGGCTTCGACCACCGTTTCCCGCGCCGCCAGGCGGTCGAGGCCGGCGAAGGGCCCGGCCTCCGCGGTCATCCTGGCATCGAAGTCGATGACGGTTATGGCCGGAAGATCGTGCCGGACGGCCATCTCCCAGTCGTTGGGGTCGTGGGCCGGGGTCACCTTCACCGCGCCGGTCCCGAAGGCCATATCCACATAAGAGTCGGCGATAATGGGGATGGGCCGGTTCATCAAGGGCAGGATGACCGTCTTGCCCACGAGATGCCGGTAACGTTCGTCGGCCGGGTTCACCGCCACCGCCGTGTCGCCCAGCATGGTCTCGGGCCGGGTGGTGGCCACCTCGATGAAGCCGCTGCCGTCGGCCAGGGGATAGCGGAGGTGCCAGAGGCTGGTCGGCCGCTCTTCGTGCTCGACCTCGATGTCGGAGATGGTGGTCCGGCACTTGGGGCACCAGTTGATGAGGTAGCGGCCGCGGTAGATGAGGCCCTTCTCGTAGAGGCGGAGGAAGACCTCGCGGACGGCCCGGGAGCAACCTTCGTCCATGGTGAAGCGCTCCCGCGTCCAGTCGCAAGAACACCCGAGCCGCTTGAGCTGGCGGACGATGGTCCCACCGTACTTTTCCTTCCAGGCCCAGACCCGGGCCAGGAAGCCCTCGCGGCCCAGGTCCTCTTTGCGCAGGCCTTCGCGGGCCAGTTCGCGCTCGACCACGGCCTGGGTGGCGATGCCGGCATGGTCGGTTCCCGGGAGCCAGAGGGGCTCGTAGCCCTGCATCCGGCGCCAACGGATGAGGACGTCCTGGAGGGTCATGTCGAAGGCGTGGCCCAGGGGGAGGGCGCCGGTGACGTTGGGCGGCGGGATGACGATGCAGAAGGGCGCCCGGGTCGGGTTGACCTCCGCCCGGAAATAACCCTTCTTCAACCAGTAATCGTACCAGCGCTCCTCCACCGCCTGGGGATCGTAGACCGAAGCCAGCATGGGGTACATCTTCAATACCTCCCCGCCTCCCCTCACCTTTTTCGGATCTGCGGTTTCCTTTCCTTACTAACTCACCCCACTACCTTCTAAAGATA
>JAAYXC010000399.1 GCA_012516115.1 Bacillota bacterium
ATCCTGTTGAAGATCCAGGGGGGCAGCCCGGACGAGGCTTTTTGGGGACCGCGTTAAGATCGGACGGGATTCGCCCTCGTTCTTTGACAAACCGTCTTCCCTCTGTTATAATGAAAGCTGCGGTTCGGGGTGTGGCTCAGCTTGGTAGAGCGCTTGGTTCGGGACCAAGAGGTCGGAGGTTCAAATCCTCTCACCCCGACCATAAAAGATCGTCCAAAGAGGCCGTCGGTGGACGGCCTTGTTTTTTGGCCCCAAACGTATCCAGGGCGCCCTCGCTATCCATCCACGCCCGTCGCGACCGGCCCGTGAACGGGGGAGGACGGTTTTCCTCATTCCTCGACGATCCTGATCTCATCCCATCCCTCGGCCGTGGTCGGTTCCTCGAGGCGACGGAACATCGCCTCCATGACCTCCGTGGGAACCACCCTCTCCCGACGGCGGTTTCGGGCCAAGGCCACCTCCAGAGGGATTTTTAGGTAATAACATACCTTCCGCGTCCCCGGCGGGAGGAGGCGGAGGATCCGCGCACGGTCCCGGACGGTGAGGTTCGTGGCGTCGTAGATCACGTTCAGGCCGTACCGGAGCGCTTCCTGGATATCGATGGCCGCCCGGGCGAAAACGAGCCGATCCCGCGAACGGTTTTCCGCCGAACCGATCAGTTCCGCCCGGAGCCGGTCGGTGGAGACGAGCACCGCTTCCTGCTCCACGGCTAAACGCTCGGCCAAGGTGGATTTACCGCTCCCGGGGATGCCGACCATCATCGTAAAGACCGGCAAAAGATTCCACCTCCGAACGGTTATGAACCCCGACAAAGCCAAAGTTCCACCGGAAGTGGACCTATTCCCCTTCCTCCGCCCCACAGCTTATCCCATGGTATCCACACCACCGGCACGGGATGCGCGGACGGGCGACGAAGGCCCCGAAACCGGGCGAACCGGCGAGGAAACGGAGGAATTCCCCGAGTTCTCCCTCGAGTTCGTCCAGGCTCGCGTCTTCGCACGGCACTTCGACTCCGTACCCGGGCCGGAGATACTCAAGCCTGACCCGGGCCACCGGCCGGCCGAAGAGCCGCCGAAGGGCCAGGGCATAACCCCGAACCTGCAGGGCATGGAGGGTCAGGAGCCACTCCTCCGGCCGATCCCCGAGGCGGTGGGTTTTGAGATCCGCCAGGCAAGGACGGCCTTCCTTGTCGAGCCAGACGAGATCGGCGATCCCACTGATCACCCCGGATGGAAAGGTCAATGCCAGCCCGTACTCCGTGAACACCCGCCGGGCCGTGGCCAGCGCGACGAAGCTTTCGCTCCGGCGGTAATTGGCCAGAAGGTTCGTTACCTCCTCCGATCCCACGTGAGTTTCTCCGTCGCCCGCGCGGGCCATGGCGGCCGCCCGCGCATGGACAATGATCCCGAGCAGGGCGCCTTTTATCTCCGGTTCTTCTTCTGCCGGGTTCGGCCGCCATTCCGGAACCTGCAAGAGATACCGTAGGTAAAAACGGCGGGGACAGCTCCGGAAGGCCAGCCAGCCGCTTACGGTCACTACAGGCATCTCCGGGCGGGGACGAAAACCCGGTGGTCCGCCCGGCGTCGAGCCGGGAAGCACTCCCAGGGACTCCCCCTTTCTTACGGCCGGATAACGCCCGGCCAAAGGGGACCGGGAAAGGGCCGGTAGCGTACCTGGCACGCAAAACCGCACCACCGCTTCCCCGCCGGGGTAAACGATCCGGGCCGACTCCGCGGGTAATGGCACCGTTTCCTTGAGCCAGGAGAGCCAGTTGCCACCCCTGGACGTGCCGCTGCCCACCAGGATGAGGTAATCCCGGGCGCGGGTCATGGCCACATAAAGCAATCGCTTGGCCTCGGCCTCCTCCTCCCGGGCGGCCCGCCCGTCGAGTTCGTCCCAGAGAGGGGTGGCCAGGCCATCGTTTTTGGCGCCGAAACGGAACCCGAGGCGGCCGTCCTCGGCGACGAGGACGGCCGCCCCCCGGGGATTGAGCGTCCGCCCGAGATCCGGCAGGAAGACCACGGGGAACTCCAGGCCTTTGGCCCGGTGAACGGTGAGCAGCGTCACCGCCTCCTCGCCGCCGGCCGTGGGCGCCTCGCCCTCGCCCACCTCTAGCCGTTCCATGGCCTTGATATAGGCCAAGAACTCCCCGATCTCCCCTCTCCCCAGGCGGGCATAATCCCGGGCCAACTCCAGGAGGCGTTCCAGATTGGCCAGGCGTTGACGGTAGTCCGGGAAGACGGCCTGGAGACTCCGGGCTTCGGTGGCCGTCATGGCCTCCGCGAGAAGATCGTCGAGGCGTAAAAGATGCTTCTTTTGCCGCAGACGCCCGATGATCTCCCGCGCCTTCGCCAGGCGGGGAGCATCCTCGCCGAGCTCCGCCGGCAGGGGATCGACGGTGAAAAACCCGTGGACCAAACCGTTTTCCCGGGCCAGGAGATAGAGCCCGGCATCGCTGACGCCAAAAAGCGGCGAGCGCAGGGCGGCGGCCAGCGCCACCCCGTCGGTGGCCTTTTCCACCACGGCCAGGAGGGCCAGGAGATCGGCTACCTCTGATGAGGAAAAAAGCCCCTTCCCCACCAGATTCCGCGTGGGAATCCCCGCCCGATGCAAGGCCTTCTCGTATAAGTCTATATCGGTGGCCGCCCGAAAAAGAAGGGCCATCTCCCCCGGCCGGGGGGGCCGTGGCTCCGCCCCGTCCACCACGATCTTCTCTTCCCCGCCGCACAGGCGGAAAATCCGCTCGACGATGAGTGCGGCTTCGCTCTCCCGGTCCAGCTCCTCTCCGGGTACCAGGAGGACCTCCACCCGGGGGCCGGCTTCCGGCGCGTTCCGACGGGGGAGAAGCGGTTCATAGACCATCTCTTCCCCGAGGAGACGGCCGGCCACATGGTTGACGAAGGAGGCCAGCGGGGGGAGACAACGATAGTTCTCCTGCAGGGTATAGACGTGGCCACCACCGGCCTCCAGTTCCCGGCGTAACTCGTGCATGAGATGGACCGCGGCCCCGCGGAAACGGTAGATGGATTGCTTGACGTCGCCCACGACGAAGAGACGTGCGCCGTCCGGTCCCTGCCAAAAAGCTTCCACGATGGCCCACTGGAGGGGGTTGGTATCCTGGAACTCGTCGATGAGGAGCACCGGATAACGGGCCCGGAGGCGGTGACGGACGTCTTCCTGTTTTAGGAGTTTTCTGGCGAATATTTCCAGATCGGCGAAGTCCACCGCCCCGCGCCGCCGTTTCTCCGCCTCGTAGGCTTCCCCCGCCAGGCGCAGGAGGGCGCAGAAGACCGGGCCGATCCGGGCCGCCTTGGCCATGGCCAGACTCCGCCGCAAGCGACCGAGGAGGAGCTTCCCTTCTTCGACGAGACCCCGGCAGGCCGGGGCGCGCAACGAACCCAGGAGACTTTCCAGCTCTTTTAAGAACAGGGGATCTTCCTCCCCCCGGCGGACGAGCGCGGCGAGATCGTCCTTTCGGCGGACGAGGAGGGCCAAGGCTTTCTTCGTTCCCGCCGGCAGTTCCTCCGCCGGAAGGCCGGTCAAGGCGTCCCAGAAACGAAGGAGCTCTTCACCCACCTGCGCGGGATTTTCCCCGGCCTCTTCCGCCCCAACGGCCGCCAGGTCGATCCCCTTTACGCGGGCAGCTTCATGGACCTCGGCCAGGAGGTTCAGAAGACGCCGGCGACCAAAACAGGAGAGAAGCTCGTCCAAACCCTCCATGGCAGGGAGGCGGTTCAAGGCCGTGGCCAGGGCGTCTTCACAGGCAGCGCCAAGAAGGATCTTAGCCGCCCCTTCCTCCAGCACGTCGCTGCCGGGCACGACCCCGCCGGAGAGGGGTTCTTCCCGGATCAGGCGGAGGCAAAAAGCATGGATGGTCTGGATGGGGGCCAGATCGAGCTCGGCCAGGGCCGCCGCGGCCGTGGGGAATTCTTCGCCCAGGGCCACAAGGGCTCCCCCGATCCGCTCCCGCATCTCCCGGGCGGCCTTATTGGTAAAGGTGATGGTGGCGATCTGGGCGGGCCGGTAACCGCCGAGGAGGAGAAGGAAGACATAACGGGCCACGAGCACACGGGTCTTGCCCGTCCCGGCCCCGGCGGAGACCAGGACATCGTGTTCGCAATCGGCGGCGGCCCGGAACTGTTCTTCGTTTAGACCGAGCAACTCGGCCAGCCTCCGGGCGGCGGTCTCGTTCATCCCGCGGCGACCTCCCTTCGGCAGACACGGGGGAACGGACAATATGAAGGACATTCCTCGCCCGGCGGCAAAGGACGGAAATCGCCGGCCCGAAGTCGCCGGGCGGCGGCCAGGGCTTCTTCTTCGAGCCGCGCGAGGGTGGCCTCCCATTCTTCCTCCGCCAGGCTCCCCCTGGTGCGGGGGTTGATCCCGGTGACCGCGGCCAGCGAGGCCCGCCACAAACCGTTCTGGCGCGTCAGATCGCGAAGGCTGTAATACCCGGCCCCGGCGGGCGCCAGCTCCGGAAAGAAAATCCGTCGTCCGGCCAGAAGGTAAAGGGAGATCTGGAGGGCCTTCCCCTCGAGCACCGCCGACGAGGCGGGTACCCGGCCCAGTTTATAGTCGTAGATGGCGTAATGGCCATCGGCCAGGAGGTCCACCCGGTCGATTTTTCCGCTCAGACGGAGTTCGCCCTCTCCGAGGACCAGGGGCAGGGAAGAGGAAGCGGGATCGGCCGCCGCCTGCTTGGGGAGGCCGAAACCGAGCTCGCCATGGAGGACCCGGGAGGGGCCGAAGTCTTCGTTCCTCCGGATCTCGGCCGCAAGGAGGCGGCGAAGGGTTATCGCGCATGTGGTACGGGCCACGGTCCAAAGGTGCTTGGCCGCTTCGGTCCGGGCTCCCTCCATGAGCGGGGTGAAGGCCTCCGCCACCGCCGCGGCCAGGAGACGTTCGTAGAAGGGAAGCTTTTCCCGGCTCAGGGGGCCGTCGCACCGCCGGAAAAAATGCTCGAGGGCCACATGGTAGGCTTGCCCGAGCACGGTCCCTTCGGGGTCTTCTTCCACCTCCCTCTCCTCTTCCAGACGCCAGATCCGGCGGGCCAAAAAGAGGAACGGGCAGGTGGCGTAGTCTTCCAAGACGCTGGTGGCCATGATGCGCGCCGGACCGAAACGTTCTTCGAGGTCGGCGGCCACGGCCGGAGGAAGATCGGTCCCCTCCAGCGGGCGGGGCGTGGTGCGCCGAAGGAGCTCGGCCACGGCGGTCCGGTACCGTTCGTAGAGGGCCAAGACCGCCGCCTCTTCCCCGGCCGGGACTTCCCGCCAGAAAAGATCCACCAGGAGACGCGCCCTGGCCCCCTCTTCGTCCCAGGCCCCCGCCGGCTCTTCGGGCAGAAATTCCCCCGCCTCCAGCCGGCGGCAGGGGATCTCCCCCAGCCTGCCCCGGAGAAAAGAGAGGAAAACCGAGGGCACGGTCTCCTCGCCCCGGGCATCGGTCTCGGGGCGACAGAGATAG
>JAAYXC010000400.1 GCA_012516115.1 Bacillota bacterium
CTCATACTGCTCCCCGATGAAGAGGAACTCGTTCGCCGTTACCCCCGTCCGGTCGATCAGTGAACCGAAGGCTTCGTAGATATATGCATCCGTCAAGGTCCCTGCCTGGTCCGTCAGGGCCCGCGTCGATCCGAGACCGTCGTAGACGAACCACCGCGTCCCCTCGGGCCCCTGCATGTTCAGAAGATCGTTGCCGTAGGCATAGACCTTCGTCCCCCCGGGCCCGGTCTCCTCCAGGACCTGGGCGTAGGGCATGTTGGGATCCACCAAAAAGTAAGTCGTCCCCTCGGCCGTGATCCGCGCGATCCGGTTCCCGGCCGCATCATAAGTGAAACGCACCCGGCCATCGGGACCGTTGACTTCAACGAGCCGGTTCTCCGCGTCGTAGACGTAGGTCGTCGTCCCCTCCGGCCCGGTCTTGCCGATGAGGTTCCCGGCCTCGTCCCAGCCGTAGGTGTATTTGCCGTCGGAGAGCAGGCGGTCGTTCTCGTCATAGGTATAAGTTGAAACACCCGCAAGGGAGGTCTTCGTGAGCCGGTTCCCGACCGGATCGTAGGTGTAGCCGTCATCCAGGGCGACAATCCCGTTCCGCTTCTCCGAGACAAGCCGGTAAAGCCGGTCATAACCGTATTCGACGGTGGAACCGACCTCTTCGATCTTCACCCGGTGCCCGGCCGCATCCAGCGTGTACCTGTGGCTCGAGATGACCTCGCCCGTGGTCTTCCTGGTCACCACGCTCAAGAGCCTGCCCAGGGCATCGTGGGTGTAGACCGTCTCCGTCCCGTTGGGATACGAGACCTTCTTCTGCCTGCCCAGCTCGTCGTAGGTGTAACGCGTCACGTTGCCCTGCTGGTCGGTGACCGTTTCGATCCGCCCGAGCAGGTCGTAGGTGTAGCTGATCTCCCCGTTCGGCCCGCTGATCTTCGTTCGGTTCCCCGCCTTGTCGTAGGCGTAGTCGATGACGTTGCCCAGGGGATCGACCAGCCGCTCCAGCCTGCCCATGGCGTCGTAGACGTAGGTCAGGGTCCCGGCGGCATTGGTCGCCGTCTTGAGCCGGCCGTCCGGCCAGTAGGTGTAGTCCACCCGCGTGCCGTCGGAGAAGACCTTGCTCCGCAGGAGCTTCGTCACGGGATCGTAGATGTACTCGGTCCTGATCCCCCGCGGGTCCGTCTTGGCCTTCAGGCTCCCGTCCGGATAATATTCGTAAGTCTCCTTCTGCCCGAGCGGGAGGGTCTTCTCGAGCAGGCGGCCCACGGGGTCATAGGCAAAGCGCGTCACATGCCCGTTGGCGTCGATCTGCTCCGTCATCCGGCCTTGTTCGTCGTAGACGTACCGCGTCGTCTGCCCCAGGGCGTCCGTCACGCAAACGAGCCTCCCCAAGGCGTCATACCCGTACCCGGTGGTGAGGAATAACTGGTCGGTCTGACTGATCCTCCTTCCGGCCGCGTCGTATTCGTAGCTCACCGCGGTCCCGTCGGCGAAGATCGTCCGCACCAGCCTGTTAGCCGCGTCGTACTCGTAGGCCGTCCTCGTCCCCAGGGCGTCGATGACCGCCACCTGGTTCCCCACGGCGTCGTATTCGTATTTCGTCTCGTGACCCAGCGCGTCGATGACCTTCGTCCTTCTGCCCAGGGCGTCGTATTCGTATCTCGTCACCGCGCCGTTCGGGGCGATCTCGGCGATCACCCTTCCCGCCGCGTCGTAGCGGGTCTCAGCACCGCTCCCGTCCGGATAGATCGTCTTGACCAGACGGTCCAGGGCATCGTACCGGTACTGCGTGACCCGGCCGTCCCGCCCCCGGACGCTCGTCCTGTTGCCGTTGGCATCGTATGCGAACTCTTCCCAGGTGCCGTCGGGATAGAGGATCTTCCAATTCCGGCCGTTCTCGTCGTAGAAATACTCCGTCCGCCGACCGTCGACGATCTTGGCCTTGACCTGGCCGTGCGGGGTGTATTCGGTCAGCTCCTCCCGGCCGTCCGGGTGAACCACCCTGGTCACGCGGCCCGCCGGGTCGTACTCGTAGGCGGTGACAAGCGGCTGGAGGGTCCCGTCGCCGAGCTTTCGGTAGCGGGTCTCGGTCCTGACCCTCCCCGCCGCGTCGTAGGTATATTCCACGGCGTTCCCCAGGGCGTCGATCGTGCGCGCGGGGTTGGGCGAGGCGCCTTCATAGACGAAGACCGTCTTCCCGCCGGCCGGATCCACCATCTCCGTCATCCGGCCGTAGCTCCCGTAGGCGAAGCTGTAGCTATTGCCCAGGGGATCGGTGTACTTCGTGAGGTTGGTCCCCTGGTAGGCGAAGACCGTCTTGCGGCCCAAGGGGTCCGCGATCGAGGCCGGCAGGCCGCGACCGGCGTAGGTGTAGGTGGTCTTGTTCCCCAAGGCGTCCTCCTCGGTGAGGACGTTGTTGTACTGGTCGTAGGTGCGGCGGGTGGCGTTGCCGAGGGGATCGATCTCGATCAAGAGGTTGCCCCGCCCATCGTAGGCATAGGCCCAGCGGTTCCCCAGGGCGTCGACCTTCTCGATGACGTTCCCCCGTTCGTCGTACCGGTAGGTGGTGGCGTTGCCGTTCCGGTCCACCACGGTCTCGGTGCGGGTGCCCAGGTCGTGCAGGAACTTGACCGTCCCTCCCAGCGCGTCCTTTACTTCGGTCAAGCGGCCGGACTGGTCGTATTCCTGGACCGCGATCTCGCGGCCGTCCGGGCCGATGATGCGGACGAGGGCGTGGTTCGCATAGACGTAAGTGTACCGTGCGCCCACGGGATCGGTGAAGCCGACCAGGTCACCGGCGGCGTCGTATTCGTAGGTGACGGTGGCGCCGTCCGGGCCGACGGCCTTGACGATCCGGCCCCGGGCATCGCGGGTGAGGGCGATCGCCCGACCGGAGTTGTGGGTGATGGCCGAGGCGGTGTAGGTCAGGCTGTTACCGTTGGCGTCGCTTATCTTGGTCACGCCGGTCTGTTTATCGATCTCGTAAACGAGGCCGTCCACGGTCTCCAGACGGAAGTAACGCGGCGCGGCCACGGCCGTCTCCTCGTCCATCTCGGCGCCGAGGAAGAGGTAGGTCCCATCATCCAGCCGGATCACCGAGGTCAGGCCGACCACGGAGAGTTTGTCCGGGTAACCCGAGAGCGAAGTATACTCGGGGTAGCCGATCCTGGTGTTGTACGGGGCTCCGGGAAAGCGCGGGGTGAAGGCGAAGGTCGTCCGCCGGCCGCCCGGAAGGGTGATGGTGATGCCGTAGTCGGCTCCCTGGACCAGACGGACCTCCCGGACGGCCGCCTGCCATCCGTAACCGAACTCGCCCGCCACGTCCTTGCGCGTGGTGTCGTAACTGCGGGCCAGGACCGCGGGGAGCTGGCCGGCGTCGAAACGGAGGTCCAGAAGTTCCAGGTGGTAGTTGCCGATCTTCAGTTCGCCCTCGACCGTGAACTCACTGGCGATGGCCTCCCGCCGGCCCAGGGTATCCTCGGCGTTGAGGCGGACCTCGTAGGGGCCGTTCTCGAGCAGGGTGGTGTCCCAGACCCCCAGATACCCATCGACCGGCGCCGTGCCCTCCAGGAAGGTGGTCCAGGAGCTCCCGCCGACCGGCCGGTATTCCACCCACCACCGCCGCAGGATGGGCGACCGCACGTAACCTTTGAGTTCCACCCGGCCGCCGACCCGAGAGAGATCGGCCGGAGAGGTGATGTCCGCCTCCGGCGGGGCCGGGGATTTACGGACGAAGACCGTGGTCCGGGCGGTGACCCCTCGATCGGGCAGACTGACCTCGACCCGGTAGTCCCCGTCGGAGACCACATTCCCCGTCTCATCCCGACCGTCCCAGACCTGGTCGATGTTCTCCCCCGCGCCGTGGAAGCTGCGGATAACATTACCCGCGGCGTCGTTGATGCGGATCTCCCACTCCCCGGATGAGGAGAGCCGGGCGGCGAGCCGCGTGGTATCCTCCCAACCGTCCCCGTCCGGCGAGAAGGGATTGGGTGAGGCCACAAGCTCCGAGAGGAAATTATCCGTGACGAACTCCACGATCTCCGAGGCGGTGCTCTTCCCGGCCACGTCCTTGGCCACGGCCCAGAGACGATGCCCGCCGTTGGCGAGGTGGTGGGTGGAAACGGAACCCTCATACGGCGGCCCGCTCAAACGGGCGATCTCCGCGCCGTCTATGAAGAAGGTCACCTTCACGCCCGGCCGGTCGTCCGTGACCTCGGCGGCGAAGAAGAGATCCCCGGCGATCGCCGCGCCCGGGACGGGAGCGGTGAGTCGGATGCGCGGCGCACTGTCCTGATTGGCCACGGTGAAGGTGGAACGGCCCACCGCGCGGTTGCCCGCCGCGTCCTCGGCCTCGACCACCAGGGTATGGACGCCGTTCTCCAGGGTATAAGTATCGATCAACCCCAGGCTGCCCTCGACCACGGGGATCCGACCCTTACTCAAGGTCCGCCATTCCCCGGGATCCGCGCCCGCGCCGAGGAGGACCCGGTAGCCGGCGAGGCGCAGATCGTCCACCGTGCCCACGACGTTGAGATAGCCCTGGACCGTGCCGCCCTCCGCCGGCCGGCTTATTCCGGCTACGGGCGGAGTGAGATCGAGGACCGCCCGGAGCGTGACGGTCCGGGCCTGGGTGGCGTATTCCTTGTCCACCGCCGAGACGGCGAAGGTATAAGTTCCCTCCGGTGCCGCTGCGCCGGTTCCGTCGGTCCCGTCCCAGGGTAAAGAGATGAACCGGCCCTCGCCCCGGAAGACCCGGACCTCGCCGCCGGCGGCATAACCCCCCGCCACCTGCCAGGTCGAGTCGCGCGTGATCTCCGCGGTGAGGGAGACCACGTCCGCGCAGCCGTCGCCGTTGGGCGAGAAGGCCTCCGCCGAGAGCCGGGCATTGAGCACCACCGGCCTGGTGGCAAAGTCCGCGATGGGGCAGGAGAGCAGGATGGCCGCGGCCGTGAAGCTCGCCCGGTCGACCGCGGCCGCGTTGGCGAACCAGGCGTTGATGGTGGCGGCCGCGGGGATGTACGACCAGACGAAGGCTTCCATGGCCTCTTCCAGCCGGCCGGCCCAGACGGTGAAGGCCTTGGCGAGCGGGATGTGGCGCGAAGAGGCATAAAAGAGGTCGCCGGCGCAAAGAAGCGCCGTCCGGCAGAGCCCGCTCCAGTCGGAATCGAGGAAGCGGCCACGGGAGGCGGCGGTAAGGGGGTCGAAGATCAGACAGCCGTTGCCGCGCCAGGTGCCAAGGGTGACCTCCCCTTGCGGGACGGTCACCTCGTACCCCGCCCCGGTGAGGTCGGCAAGAAGGAGCCGCTCGGCCTCGGTCAGCCCGGGGAAAAGATCGATGAGGCGCTGGTAGTTCCCCCGGTTCAGGGTGATGATGGGGATCCTCTCGGCGTTGGCCGCCTGGATGATCTTCAAGACCGAGACCGCATCGGTCCCCGCCGCGGTCTGGGCGAAGAGGCCGTGCTGCAGGGCGGAGGCGGTCAGGGCGGCGATGGTCAGGAACTGCTTCTCCTTGCCCGTCTCCCCGGTCTTGGCCACCGGCGCCAGAAGGTCCCGCCCCAACCAGGAGGCGAAGACCAGGTGGCGTACCCGGTAAGGCAGGCCGAAGACCTCCTCGACCTGCGGGTCGCAGGTCATGAGAAGGTGGGACGGCTGGCGCACCGCCACCACGTCCAGGGCCGAAGCGGCGATGGCGTTGAGCCGGTCGGCCTGGAGGAAGTAGTTGAGGCCCCAGAGGTAAAGGATCTCGCCCAGGATCTCGTCGTTGTCGGGCGGCCGTCCGGCTTCCAGGTCATAAAGCCGCACGCGCAGATCGCCGGCCCGTTGGTGGATGAGCTCGGCCGGCAGGCGCTGGAGATCGATGGCCACGGCCGCGACCGAGCCGGCCGTGAGGACTTTGCTCGTCACATCCCTCCCCGTCCCCGGCCCGGTATAGACGAACTCGAAGACCTGCCGTTCGCCCATGCCGAGCGGTGTCCCGGAGGCCACGACCAGACCGTCGAGTTTGATCTCGGGAACGAGCCGGACCAGGTAGGCCGGGAAGCCCGGCTCCGCGCCGAACTCCCGGACGATCTCCTCGTCATCGGCCGTGGCCGGCCGGTAGGAGACGGTCAGCCGCCGGCCCGCGATCTCATGCAGGTAGCCGGTATAGGCCAGGTCGATCTGGCCTTGGCGGTCGAGCCCCCGGATGGTGAAACTTACGGCGACATCATGCGGAAGGTTCTCCCGGACGATGGGATCTCCCTCGACCCGATAGGGCAGGCCGGCCGGGAGGACGCCCAGCTCCTCGCGGACGATCTCCCGGCCGAGGTATATCCGGTCCGCGGCCAGACCGTTGGCCTCGGCGTAACGCCGTATCCCGTCGGTCCAGACCTGAAGCCGGTTGTAGACCTCTTCCTCCGGGATCCCGGTCACGAGGCTTCGCTCCTCGTCGATCACCGCCTGGGACTTGAGCTCCTGCAGGAACCGGCGCGGGTCGATCCCGATCTCCGCCGCCGCGTCCCGGCCGTAGTGGAACCGGTATCTCTTGAAGCTGGGGTCGAGGTTCAGCCAGGTATCGGCTTCCCCCTTACCCGCGCCGCGGCGGGGCAGGTAGGGCAGGTAAGCCTGGACCCACCAATGGTCGAGGATGACACCGGTATACGATCCGCCGCTTGCTTCGATCTCGGCCGGGAGGCCGTTTTTGACGAAGAAGGCCGCGGCAAGCTTGGGATCTTTGGTGCCGACCCAGTCCATGGCCTGCCCGATATCGAGGCGAATCCTCCCCTGCGCGAAACGGGCCCGGTACCCCGCGGCCCGCAGGAGGACGACGAGCAGCGCGGCCAGGTCGCGGTCGTTCCCGGCCTTCTCAAGCAAGGTCCGCGCGGGCCCTTTGATCAGTCCGGGATAAGGCTCGTAATCGAGTTCGTTGCGGACGTACTGGTAAATTTTAAGGGGATCGCGGTCCAGCCGGTTGACGAGGTCGAGGAGCTCCTGGGTAGGAGAGAAGGAGATTTCCGTCGTTTCGAGCGTCCCTGCGCTAAGCGTGGCCTTCGCGACGGCCCGGCCGTCTTCGGCAGAAGGGGTACGGAGAGAAAGAACGGTTACTTGGGGCAAGACACCGGGCGCTAAAGACTCGATCCTTTTATAAACCGCGTCCGCCGCCTCCCGGCGCAGGGCAACCCCTTTCCCGGTATCGAGGAAGACCCCGAGCTTCGTCCGGTACCAGGCCATCTCGGCCGCAAGTCTCGCCCGGAACTCGTCGAGACGCTTCTTCAACCGCGCCGAACCAATCCGCTTCCCATCATACTCCAACTGCCGGCGGATCCGCCCGTAATGGGATTCGATCTCCTCCCAGCGTCTCCGGACCTTTTCGGGCAGGATGATCCGCCGGCCGGCTTTACCGTGTTCGGCCCAGTAGATCTTCAGATCCTCCAAGAGCAGATGAAAGGCCTCGCCGAGATCCGCACCGGGACGAGAACGGTATTCCAGGGTCAAGAAGCCGGTTTCGCGTTTTTTTTGCGGTTCTTCCGGCGCAGCCCGGGACTTGACCGGCCGGGCCGCCGGGCCGGCGAGGTTCACCACCAGGAAGAGGCATAACGCGACCGCCGTCGTTTTCCAGAAGGCGTTTCTTCGCACGCGAAAAACATCCTTTCGTTTTCGGCCTTCTGAAAGAAATAGGCGAGGTTGAGTTATGAAGAGATCACGGGATAAAAAGAAGGATAGATGGAAGTTAATTCTTTAATAGGAAAAAATGTTAAATAACGGGCACCAGCGAAATGACTGAAAAGGGGGACTTTTCAGATCTCGGTATGTATGTTTGGATGATTTGGTAATATATTATCAACAAACTACATCTATTGTCAAGAACAAAATTAATTTCCTTTAAGATACGGCCGCGGTCGTCGAAAGCCTCTTCCTGATAGGTACGGGCTACAACCTTAGCAAGAAGCGGTCAGGCGGATCCTCGCCCTCGGTAAAGAATTAAGGCCGGTCACCTATGATAGTCCCCGGCAACCGGCCGAAGAGGAAGAGAATCCTAAATGTATCGTGCTCGTGCTCGGCGGAACGGTGTTCGTAATCGAAGACTTCCTCCCGCTATCCGCGATTACGACGATTAGGATTACGAGCATGCGCACGAAGAAGATTGCTATCTCTATCTGGATATGGCCCCACGATCCCCCCTTCAACCCGCCAGCACCTCTATTACCTCGGTGACCACTACGCGTTTTTTCGTTTTTTTGGCCCTCGTCGAAGCCAGGCTGGCCATGTTGATCAAGTCCTTGACGCGGTATACCCCGGAACCCCTCTGCCCGGCGGAGACGCGGCGCCCTCCGGCTACGCCGGCGGAGGCCGCTATCTTCACCCCCGGCGGCCAATCCGCGCGGGAGATGGCTTCCACCATCCGCAAGGCAAAGTGTTCGGCTTCTTTTAAGGAGCGGACGGTGACGACGGCGAACTCATCCCCCGCATACCGCCCGAGATGATCGCGATCTTCTTCCACCAGACCGCGTAAAAGCTCTGCCACCCGGCGGAGGATCTCGTCCCCCACTACATGTCCCAATTGCTTGTCCACCGCGCCGAAGTCGTCCAGGTCCAAGAAGACGACGGCGATCTCTTTTTCCTCTTCTAAAAGCTCTGCCGCTTTATGGTGGAGAAACTCTACCTGCCGAAGCCCCGTCAAGGCGTCTATATGCTTACCGAGCTCCGCATAGAGAAGCGATTTCGTCACTATGCCCATCGGCCGACCGTCTTCCACCGCTACCAGTCGCTCGATCCCATGGCGTTCGAGCAGTTCCTTCGCTTGCCAGAGCGAACAAGTGGCAGAGACGGTCACCACTTCCCTGGTCATCGCGTCGGCCACGAGGCGATTGGGGTGGGAGCGCCTTATATCCCGCGAGGTGATAATTCCTACCAGCCGTCCGGCCTCGACCACCGGCACCCCCCCGATGCCGGCCCTCTCCATCAGCGCGGCCGTCTTCGCCACCGAGTCTTCCGGACCGACCGTCAAGATGTCTCTCTTCATAATCTCGCCGACGGTGAACATCAAAGGTCCACCACCCGGTTGATCTGGATTACCACATTGAGTTGTGCCTTTACTACCGACTTCTCGTCGGCCACCCGTTCACCCTCTTCTAAGAGAACGGGCAGGAACTTCTCTAGGGGCAAAAGGTTTAAAAGCGACTTTTTCACTACGGCCGCTTCGAAGACCCGGTCTTCCAACCGGATGACCTCGTACTGTTCCGGCGAGACGGCGTCTACCATCCGGCGGACCGCTTCCGGGCCGATGGGGGCTTTCTTTCCTACCAGCAGGGCATCTTGCATAGGCGGGATCTCGAATTCCGAGAGCCTTATGATCATTTCCGCCTTGCGCATGGACTCCAAAGGGTGCGACCCTCCTTTAGAAGACATGCCGACCTTCGCTCCCTTCCCTTCTCTTTTATAACTTAGCGGCAGAATTCTTTAAAGGATACCTCCGGCCAAAAAGCAAAGAGCCGAGGCCGAGCTTTACACGTCCTTCTATTATTTATCTAACCTTCATATCGAACTGGCGTTGTACAGTCCGCTCTCACAAAAAGGCCGCAAAAACCCACGTCCCACAAGGGTTCACGGCCACTGGACCTTGAAAATCGTTTGTAACTATGCCTCGGGCTTCAACGCGTAGAACCGCGGCGGAGGCTTGATCTTAAGCTGCTCCAGGATGCTCTTTGCCTCGGACCGCAGGCCGTTCGTCTGCCAGACCTCCCCGGAGGCCGTGCGATGCACGGCTACCTGCAAGGTGGAAAGCTCCTTCTTCATCTTCCGCCACGTAAGACCCGTCTCGTTCTCCGCCACCCGGAGCAAGAGCATCGCCAAAAACCAGACGAGAACATGGGCCTTTATCCGCTCGGGTCGCCGGTGGTAAACCGGACGGATGTCGATAAGGTGCTTCAAGTCCCGGAAGACCCTCTCTACCTCGAAGAGTTGCTTGTAGCCCAGGACCACGTCCTCTACGGAGAGCAGGTCGTCCGAGGTACTGAGAAGGTACTTCCCGTCAAGATGCTCTTCGGCTTCGATCTTCTCCCGGTCGATCTCCAGCTCCCCGGTGGGCTTCTGCCGGAGGTAGCGGCCGTAGACGGGATGGCTTCTTAGTTCGCAGGCGGCCTTCCGATGGAGCGCGCCCGCCAGCTGGTTCAACTCGCCGAGCCGCTTCTCCACTTCTTCCAGGATATCCTGGCGCTTCTTCTTGTCCCGTTCGGCCTCTTCCGGATTGTAGACCACCACGAACCGGCGCCGGGCTTCGCTGTCTCCCCCCACGATCACTTCCTTGGCCAGAAGGCCATTGGGGAGCTCCCGGTACCTCCCGGCCCGGGAGAGCGCTTCGTGGGGCACCCCCTCCGGGCCGAGTCGCATCTTCTCCCCGATGATGTAATGCCCTCCGGCCCCCTGGAGAACCCGGCGGTTGGCCTCGGAGTTGAACCCGGCGTCCTGGACCATTACTACCCGGCCCAAATGCCAGTCGTTCAGATCCTGCTTCACCTGGGCCACGATCTCCCGGTTTGCGGTCTTCCCCGGAAAGACCCAACACCGCACGGGAATCCCCGTCTTCGTCACCGCAAAGGCGATCATCACCTGGGCCAGGTCCGACCGTTCGTCCTTGCTGTAACCGTACCGGCGGAGACCATCCTCTCCGTCCTCGCCCTCGATCTCGAAGTAGGTGGTGGTGGTGTCCAGAAAGATGAGGTCCACTTCCAGATTGAAGAGATTGGCGACACTGAAGAAGACTTCCCGTTGAATCTCACTTGATGCTTCCAAAGGGAAGTCCATAGCTCGGTAGAGCTGGTGGACCTCGACCGCGGGCAATCCCTCGATCGAGACCTCCTCGGCCACCCAGTCCTCCAGGCTGAGCTTGCTCCCGGGGTTCAAGGCCCGGTTGGCCACCATGGCGAAGAGCAGCCGCTCCACCGAGGTACGATACTCCCTCTCTGCCAGAAGCTTCTTAATCACCGCTCCGATCCGGAGCCTCTTCCACATCCCGTCCAGGAGCCAACTGCCACCGAGCTCTCTGGCGCCCAAAAACTCGAAGCCGAACTCCGCCCCGAGTGGTTTATGAATCTCCGCCGCTTCCTCCGGGCCGAGGAGTTTCGCCAGACTCTTGATCAGCCTCCGTATAGCTTCGCGATCCACCCGGTCGGCGCGGCCGAAGTTGAAGAGGACCCGGGTCTTCGACCTCCGGGTCTTCGGATCTCGATGGTTGTGGGCGAGCTGGACGTATTCCAGCGGGCCGTTTTTGGTCTTGACGGTGACGGTTCTGATGTACATTGAGCTATATTATACCATGATAAGTTGCTTCGTACAAGAAGTTTTTGCTATCAATTTGTAACTACATCTTTTTCGTTTTTCCCATACCCCCACCCACCGAAAACCCCCGTCATAACCGAATGGGGGTTTTAGGAAAGGTCGTTTTGGGCGGGAGAAGTGTTCAAAACCAGTCGGAAAACAAAAACAAAGGTTAAGAAGTAAAACTTCACTCTCCCACGATCTGCCCCAGAGGAACCAACTCCACCCCGGCCGCGGCGAATTCGGGGAGCATCGTTCGGAGCGCGGCCAGAGTATGGGGCCGGTTGGCATGACAGATCCCGACTGCCTTTCCTTTCCTTTTGGCCAGGGCAATAAGCTCCCGAATAAGCTCCTGGATACGCTCGATTGAGGCACCCTCGGGATCGAGGAACTTCCCGTTGACCGCGTAGCGGAGGCCTATCTCCCCGGCCACGCGCGGGACGACGGAGCCGGCGGTGGTACGGCTGTCGAGGAAAAAGAGGCCTTTTTCTTTCAAAATCCCGAGGATCATCCGCATCAAGGTCTCGTCCGCGGTGCCAAGCGATCCCATATGGTTATTCACTCCCACCGCCCCGGGGACGCTGGCCAAGTCTTCCTCCAGCTCCTCCCTGACCCGCTCGGGGGGCCAGTCCGTGCGGATGACGCCTGGGCCTGGGTCTTGCCCGTTTTGGGCCTCGAGCGGCAGGTGGAGGAGGACCTCCCGGCCGGCCGCGCGGGCCATCCGGGCGTAAGCTTCGGAATGGCGCCGCTTGGGCATGATGGCGATGGTAAGGGGGATGGGGAGGGCCAGAAATTTTTCCAAGCCCATGGTTTCGCCTACGTCATCGAGGACGATGGCCACCCGCGCCGGGCGTGGAGGGGTCGGCGGCCCGGTGGGAGGCGAAGGAGGGCGCGGGTGGAGGGATGGAGGGGGAACCGGAAGCTGTGCCGTCGGCCTTTTCCGAAGCAAAGACTCCTTCTCTCCTCCGGCGGCCGTAAGCGAGAACAAGAAACCCCTTTCTCCCGGCAGGGCCAGTTCCAAGTTCAACCCGAGCCGCGTCCCGGATCCGACCCATTCCATCCGGAGAAGCCTCCCTCCCCTTTCCGCGAGGGAAGAGACCAATTCTCCCCCGGCCCGGACGAGGAGCACCGCCGGCCGCGCGACGGGTTTTCGGGCTTCCCAGGCCGCGACGGTATAGTTTATAGGCCTGGGCCGTAACGGTCCCGGTTGGGGGATGCGGGAAAAACCCAACCGCTCCAGGACCGCCGCTACGGCGGCCAGGGGATTCTCCCTTTCTTCGTCCGAACGGAGGGTGGGTGTGCTGGCCGTCACGACGGGTGCGACCGGATCGCTGCCTAGCCCACAGAGAAGAAGGGCGAAGACCAGATAGAGCGCGGCCAGGACCCGCGCTTCGCCGGAAAGCCGCTTCATTATCTCTTCCGCCTCCGAACGGGGAAGAAACGCCAAGGGGCCACGTCTACGTGGGCCGGTTCCTCCGGGGCGGGGGCGAAAAGGATCCCTAAACGAGAGGTCTCGCTCCGGAACTCGTAGTTTTTTTCCAGGGCACCGCCAGGAGAGACGGCGGTAATGGTGACGAAAAAAGGCATCTCGGTCAAACCCGTTACGGCCTCGGCCTTGGTCTTCACCGGGTGATCGTTGATCTTGGTGACGATCATCCCGGGCGTAAGCCCCATCCGATCCGCGGGGCTCCCGGGAAGGACGGCCAGGATGGGCACGCCTTCCGGACGGGGGAAAAAGAAGGGCTTTCCGTGGATTTCACTCCTGCGGGCGAAATAGAGAACCGCTTCGTGACCGCAAGGGGCAAAGACCGCAGCTGCCCAGGCTAAACCCGGTTGATGGGCCGCGGCAACGGCCAAACCGAGGAGAACGAGGCCGTAAAGGGCTAAAAACCCGGCGGTTCGTAAAGACTTCGCCCGCGGGGTGCGGCTTAAGGCTAGATCGCCATAGCCCAAGATCACGGCAGCCGGGAGGGCGAAGAAGACGATCTGTTTTCCCACGTGTTCGGCGGCAAGAGGAATAAGGGGCCACCAGGAAGGAGGCTTTAGATATTGCACTCCTCCCGGCGGGAGGGCGCCCGTGGCCACGCTGAGATAAAGCAGGGGCATGGGCCAGACCCTTTGTAAGAGGTATCCCCCGACCGTGCCGCGGTTCCGGAGGCGAAAATACGCGGGCAAGGCCCGTTCGTGGCCGTCCACGGCGATCATGATGCTCTCCGTAAGATGTAGCGCCGCCACCAGGGCCAGAAGGTTCGGCAGATGGATCGACGGCCACCGGAAAATGAGATGCAAAAGGGATAGAATTCCGCCGGCATAGGCCAGACAGAGATAACGCATATCGAGGAGCATTAATAGAAGGGCCACGGGAAGGATATAGGCGAAATCATCGGGATAAAGAGGTAGGCCGAGATATAACAAGAGAAGGCTGCTCAAAAAACCGGCCAAAAGCCCCAGGAGGGCGTCTCCGGCCAACTCCCGCCAGAAGGGAAGGCCGGAAAGTCCCAGGAGCCGTTGCTCGAGCCCCCGGCGGCGCGCCAGAAGAACGCCGACCACGGGGAGAAAAAGAGGCCACGGAAAGAGGATGGCATAGGGGAGATCGTTCACCACCCTCGTCAACATGGCGGCAAAAAAAGACATCGAGACCGCTCCTTTACGAGGCCACGGCGGAAGAGGAAAGGGCAGCCACCCGCGCGCGGAGGACTTCGAAGGCCCGTTCGCGTTGGAGGTCGTCGAGACGCTGGATTTCCTCGAGGTCACCGGTCTTCAGGGCCCGATTCATGGCCTGGGAGAAATCGACCACCACGTCGGGGACGATCCCGATCTTATTAATGGAACGACCACCGGCCGTCAGGTACTCGGCCACGGTCACCGAAAGGGCCCCCCCACCACCCAGGGGGATGACCTCTTGAACCACGCCTTTACCGAAGGTCTTCGTCCCCACCAAAGTGGCCACCCCACGGTCTTTTAAGGCCCCGGCCACGATCTCGGCCGCGCTCGCCGACCAACGGTTGACGAGGACAACCAAAGGATAGTGGCGCTGGGGATGCGGTTCGGCGTAGTAGGGTCGCCGGACACCGTTACGGCCTACCATGTACATGACCACGCCATCATCCAGGAACTTGCTGGCCACGGCGATGGCGGCGTCCAGAAGCCCCCCGGGATTGTACCGGAGATCCAACACGATCCCGGCCACCCCGGCCTGGTCGGCGACTTCGAGGGCTTCCTCCAGTTCCGCCGCCGTCCGTTCCGCGAACTGGGCAAGAGTGATCACGGCCACTTTCCCCACGGGAGGCCGTTTGACGATTTCCCACTCCACTGAAGGGAGTTTGATGTTAGCCCGGGTAATGGTAACTTCCAGGAGCCTGCCCTTTCCTCCTTCCTCCCGGAAGATGGTCAAGGTCACCTTCGTCCCGGCGGGGCCCCTGATGGCCGTGACCGCTTTCTCGGACGACATCTTCGCCGTCGAGCGCCCGTTGATGGCCTTGATGATATCACCGCGCCGTAGCCCGGCCTTCAACCCGGGCGAATCCGGAAAAACCTTCATAATGACCAATTGCCGGCCGTCGTGGTTTAAGATCACCCCGATCCCACCGAAGGACCCATCAGTCTGGAGTTTGAGTTCCCGGTATTCCGTGGGATCCAGGTACCTCGTATAGGGGTCGTGGAGGGTGGCCAACATGGCCTCAAGGCTGCCCGTGCGGAGATAAGTGCGGAAAAGTCGTCCGCTGGAAACCGGCTCCACATAGCGGAACTTAATATAGGCGATGATCTGGAGCGCCTCGTCTAGTTGACGGTACCGCGAGCCAAGGCCAAAAATCAAGGCCACCAGCCCCACCGCCAGAAGGCCTACGAGGCCTAGAAAGAAATACCGTCGCGGACGTCCCGCCATACCGAACGATCCTTTCTCTTTGGGTATCCCGTGGATCTTATTTTCCGCCGTCCCACCGTAGACCGCGATCTATTCCCGGAGGAAGCGCTTGACCGAGAGGAGACTACCGGCCACGCCAAAGAAGATGCCGGCCGGGAAGAGGACGAGCAAAAGAAGCTGGTTAATACGCGCCTCCGGTACCAGCGGCAACCAGGTGATCTGGCTCGCCGACTTGAAAAGGAAATAGTAACCCTTGGACAGAATCACCGCCGCCACCATGGCGCCGATTAAACCCAGGATCATCCCTTCCAGCACAAAGGGCCAACGGATGAACCAGTCGGTGGCCCCCACCAATTTCATGATCTCGATCTCGCGACGGCGGGCAAAAACGGTCAAACGCACGGTATTGACCACGATGTAGAGCACGCCCAGCGAGATCACGAGGATAAGGGTAACTCCCACCACCGAAACGATCTGCGCCACCAGAAGGAGAGAACGGATGAGATCCCGGTAGACGATCTCGGCTACCCCGGGCAAGGTCTTGATCTTCCTCACCAGTCGTTCCACTTTTGCCCCGGGGCCGAGCTCCACCACCAGGCTATTCGGCAACGGGTTCTCGCCTAATCCGGTAAAGAGTTCCGGCACTCCCCAGAGCTTTTCCATTTCCGCCGCCGCTTCTTCCCTGGTCACCAACCGCACCCTCCGGACCCCGTCTTCCTTAAAACTTTTTATCTCTTCCCGCAACCCTTCGGCCTCTTCCAGGGAGACGTCCGGGGCCAGGAAGATGCGGACCTGGATCTGGGCCTTGAGCCGGTCGCCGAAGGAATTGAGGTTGGTGACAATGATGGCAAATATACCCATAATCAACAAGGAAACGGTAATCGTCCCGGCCGCGGCCACGGCCATCAGGCCATTGCGGCTCAGTCCCCGGCAGGCTTCGCGGAAAAGATAGCCGAAGGTCCTAAGTCTCATCGTAAACCCCCTTCGGCTCGTCCCGAACTACCCGGCCGGCCTCCAGAGCGATAACCCGCCGCCGCATCCGGTTGACGATCTCTTTGTTATGGGTGGCCATGACCACCGTCGTTCCGCGTTTATTGATCTCCAGAAGGAGATCCATAATGCCCCAAGAGGTATCGGGATCGAGGTTTCCGGTGGGCTCATCGGCCAAAAGAAGATGGGGGCGGTTGACGATGGCCCGGGCCAAGGAAACCCGCTGCTGTTCGCCGCCGGAAAGTTCAGCCGGCCGCACATGAGCCCGGGCGGCCAATCCGACCAGTTCCAAGACCGCCGCCACCTGCCGGCTGATCTCCCGCGGTGGGGCCTCGGTGACCTCGAGGGCGAAGGCCACATTCTCGTAGACCGTTTTATTCGGCAAAAGTTTGTAATCCTGGAAGATGACGCCGATATTTCGGCGGAAGAAGGGGATCTCGCGGGGCCGAAGGTAGACCAGGTTCCGACGGCCCACGATGATGGTCCCTTCCGTGGGCAGTTCACTCCGGATGACCAGCTTAATGAAAGTGGACTTTCCGGCCCCGCTGGGCCCGACCAGGAAGACGAACTCGCCTTTTTCGATGTAAAGCGTGACATTGGCCAGCGCCACAACACCGTTGGCATAGACTTTCGAAAGGTTATGCGTTTGGATCAAGTAAGGTACCCTCCGGTCATCCGTATGCCTTCATCATAATCCCGGGCCGCCGATGGCGCCGGATCAGCCATTACTTCGACAAGCGTGGATAAACTCCTCCCCACCGGGGTGGGGAAATGCTGGGGCGTTTGGAGAAGGGAGAACGAGAGCTCGAGAGGGTCTTTATCTTATAGCCAGCTTAAACCGTTCAAATCGTTCTTCGGTTACAGGGGAATCATAACTTCATCATATAGGAGAGAGCGGTTTTCCAGGCGCCATCGGTGTCGACTATGTAAACAAAACCCAATTCCCCTTCGTCCGTCGCGTATTTGGCCTTGGCCTTGAGATGGCCCCAACCGATGTCCCCTTCGTACGCCAAACCCACGGCTAGATCATCTGTGAGAAAATAAAGGCCGCTAAAGACGAAGCTGGCCCCTTCATTATAAAAGTATACCAGCCCGTCCAAAAGGAGACCCTTCGGTTTCCAGGTGGCGCCGATAAAGAACTCCTCCTCGCCTTTGGCGAACCAAATACCACCACCCCAGACCAGTTCCTCGTCCATCGCCATATTGGCTTTGGCATAGCCCCAGTAGTCATCCCCTTCGGCGGGAAGCCAGAGTTGCCCGGTGATCTTTGACTCATCGGTTCGGTACTTGACGTTTATTTCATATCCTATGGGTCCTCGATGGTCTCCTCCCACGCCATAATCGACGCCCACCACGATGTAACCATCCGCTCCGGGGGAGATACGGTAACCAGGAGAAAGGATAACGAAGTGATCGCCATCGTCGTCCGAATAGGCCGTGCCGCCCACCACAAGGCCAAAATCAAAGAGATGGCTGCCCAGCAAAAAACCAAAACTTTCCCAAGAATTAAAAGAATAGCCACCGCCCAAAAACGCTCGGTCGCCAAGATAGAATTCGCCGCCGATTGTCATTCCATCTTCCTCCATGATTGCGCCGAATAAGAAACCACGTTCCTCGTCCTCTACCCCGAATATCTTCTCGTGCGTCGGCTCAAGGGGCCAATTGAGCCCCCGGGATTCTTCGTCGACGGCCAGGAAGTCGCCCGGCCAGTTTCCGGTATGCGGCATGGCCATAGCACGGCCGGCAAGGGCCAAAACCATCATCAGGGCCAACGCGACCGCCGGCAATATCTTCACAATTTACCACTCCTTTTCTCTTTTCACCGCGTGGAGACAAAGCACGTGGCCGGAATCGCTCGCCCTCCCTGCTTCGGACATCCGCCGCCAGAGGAAGGCCATGGCGCGATTTGGGAGGCGGGTCCCTTCTAAACTTAACCCTTTTTCCCGGTAGGCGATGGCGCGACCCCCTTTTGAAATCTGGTCCACTTTCTTGTCTCGGTCCGGGAAGAAGATGGGCCACGAACATATGTTTGAATTAACATTACCCGGAAAAGAACCGAAATAAAAAAGCGCGCCCGTAGGCGCGCCGGGATAAGAAGCTTAAACCCGGATTGCGAGACCATCCGGCCCTCGCCGGGCAAGGATGCGGGCAATTTAGAGGATGGCGTTCTCCGTCTTCTTATCGAAGAGATGGAGTTTCTTCGTGTTGAAGACCACCTGATGCTGGGCTCCGTCCTGGGCCTTGGTATGGGCGTCGACCCGGGCGGTGAAGCTCGTGGTCGGCGTGGACATGTAGAGGTTGACCTCCGAGCCGATGAGCTCCATGACGTCCACGGTGGCGGTGACCACGTCTTCCTCGTTGGCATCGGGGACCGAGGCGCGATCGAAGATGTTCTCCGGCCGGATGCCCACGATGACTTCTTGCCCGATGTACTTGCCGATGGTCTTGAACTTGCCCTCGGGGATGTAAAGCCGGAAACTGCCGAGGTCCGCGTAGATCCGGCCGCCCTCTTGCTTGAGCACGGCGTTCATCGTGTTCATCGGGAGGGTGCCGATGAAGGTGGCCACGAAAAGGTTTACCGGGTTGTCGTAAACATCGAGCGGCGTGCCGACCTGCTGGATGATGCCGTCGTTTAGGACCACGATCCGGTCGCCCATGGTCATGGCCTCGATCTGGTCGTGGGTCACGTAGCTGACGGGGGTCTGGAGCCGGTTATGCAGTTTGCTGAGCTCGGCCCGCATCTGCACGCGCAGCTTGGCGTCGAGGTTGGAAAGGGGCTCGTCCATCAGGAAGACCTTCGGCTCGCGCACGATCGCCCGTCCGAGGGCCACGCGCTGCCGCTGACCGCCGGAGAGGGCCTTGGGCTTGCGGTCGAGGAGATGCTCGATCTCCAAAATGCGGGCGGCCTCCCGCACGCGGCGATCGATCTCGGCCTTGGGGAACTTCCGGAGCTTAAGGCCGAAGGCCATGTTGTCGTAGACGGTCATGTGGGGATAAAGGGCGTAGCTCTGGAAGACCATGGCGATGTCCCGGTCTTTGGGCGGGACGTCGTTGACCAGCGTGTCGCCGATATAGATATTACCCTGGGTCACCTCCTCCAGGCCGGCGATCATCCTGAGGGTGGTGGACTTCCCGCAGCCGGAAGGGCCGACCAGGACGACGAATTCCCGATCCTTCACCTCGAGGGTGGCGTCGTTCACCGCCACCACGCCGTTGGGGAAGCGCTTCGTTACGTGATCGAGAATAACCTTAGCCATTAAACGTCCTCCCTTACAAACTATTGCCTGTGCGGCATGATCATCTTTTCTACGTCAATTTGTAATTTCCTTCTTTGCTTCGAAAAAAAATGCGCCCCCTAGAAGGCGGCGTAAAATCCGTTATCTATATCTATGTACGCGCGGGGAAGAACCCCGCGCCAAATCTCTCAGAATGAGAGGCCGACCGAGGCGCCGAGCGTGCTGGTGGAGGCGCCATCCTCCACGGTATACTCACCGTTGATACCGACGACGAGTCCTTTGGCCAGTTCGTAGTTGTAACCACCGTTAAGGCTGATGGTCTCGTGTTCGCCGTCGTCACGCTTAGCCACGGTGTAGGAGGCCCCGGCGTAAAGACCTTGGGCGAAATTAACATCCACGCCCGCCTGGATGACCTGGTCATCGATGTCGACGGCGGGATCGCCGGTGTCTTCATCGTTCGGGACGTTCTGGCCGGCAAGGGCGTAAACCCTCATCTCCGGGAGTAATTGGTAAGACGCGCTTACCGCGATCTCCTCTTCGGCCAGGTTACCGCGGAGACCGAGGGCCAGGTTCGGGACGCCGGTATAATCCACCTGATACCCCACGGCGGGCTCCCAGCTTTCGGTCCCGCCTTTCTCCGCCAGGACACCGACCGTCGCCCGAAGGCCATCGAGGAGTTCCACGCCGGCGGCGGCGCCTAAGGCATGAACCTTCCCATCGTCGGCGAGCTGCATCCCGCCGGAGAGGGCAATGCCGGCGAACTCGTTAGCCACCTGCACGTTCAGAAGACCATTCTCGATGGAAGTGGTGTTGAGCTCACCGAAGGTCATCTCAAAGGCACCGATCTTGACCGTGCCGAACGGGGTGTTGGCGGCCTGGATCCAGGCCTCGGTCGGGATCAGGGCCAGATCTTCGCGTACCCCCACGTTCTCGAAAGCAATGCCGGCGGTGACATCGTCGCTCACCTTTCCGCTTAAGGCGAGACCCCACTCGTTGGGGATGGGATCATCCGCCTTCGGAGCCATGGCTTTGAGATCGTAATTGTAACCGAAGCTCAGGTTACCGGTGACGCTGGCAGCGAAAGCGGGAGCGGTTACGGCCAACAACATAATACCGACCAATGCTGCCGTGATGTGCTTTTTCATCTGCATCGTTTCCTCCTTTAGTCTCACTGCGTGTAAGGCATGACTGATGCTAAAGCGTCTGAGCCTTTGCTTTGGGCGGAAGCCGGATAACCTTGACGGTGAAACTTTCCATGTTACGATTCCCCGTCTTCGGCCTAACCTTCTTCCGCTTACACGCGACGGACTTTCCGGATTCACCTCCTTCCTCCCACCGTCCCTGCTTACGGCGCCCCGGCTCAAAGGGGATCCGACAGGCGGGTGGGGTCTTTCCGGCAAGCATATTTCGCGTCCTGAGATTAAACTCCTGCTAAAGTAGGGTTTGTGAATTGATGGAAACTAGTCCTCCCACCGGACCGGACCCACCGCGGGATGGGCGGCCAGGGCCTCGCCGAGCAGGGCTTTGATCCGCATCAGGCCTTCCGGTGTTCTGGCTTCGCAACGGGTCACGATCACGGGCTGGGTATTGGAGGCCCGCACCAGGCCCCATCCGTCCGGAAAGACGATCCTGGCCCCGTCCACGTCGATCACTTCATTCGTGGCGGCAAACCGTTCTTTAATCTGCCGGACCACCTCTTCCTTGGCCGCGTCCGGGCAGGCGATGCGCGTCTCGGCGGTGGAGTAGTAAACCGGAAGATCGGCGAGCATGGCCGAGAGCGACAGAGGGGAAGCGGCGAGGATCCGCAGGAGCCTCCCGGCGGCGTAGAAGGCGTCGTCGAGCCCGAAGTATTCGTCGGCGAAGACCATGTGGCCGGACATCTCGCCGGCGAAGAGCGCCCCCAGCTCCCGCATCCTGGCCTTGATGAGCGAGTGGCCGGTGCGGGTGAAGACCGGGACCCCGCCGAGGCGCTTGACCTCTTCGACCAAAAGATCGGAGCACTTGACCTCGATTAAAGCCACCGCGCCGGGGTGTTTGGCCAGGATCTCCCGCCAGAAGAGGACCATCAACTTGTCGCCCCAGATGATCTGGGCCTTCTCGTCCACCACCCCCAGCCGGTCCCCGTCGCCGTCGAAGGCCAGGCCGAGTTCGGCCCTGCTGGCGAGGACCGTCGCCTGCAGGTCGCGGAGGTTGGCGGAGCGAACCGGGTCGGGCTCGTGATGGGGAAACCGGCCGTCCGAGTCGCAATAGATCGGGATGACCTCGCAGCCGAGCCGGCGCAGGAACTCGACCGCATACGGGCCGGCCGTACCGTTGCCGCAGTCGACGGCGACCTTCAGACCTCTTTCGAGCTTGATCTTTTCGGCCAGCATCCCCAGGTAGGCCTCGGTAACATCGCAGGTGGTCACCGTGCCCGGAAAGGCGGCGGGCTTGCCGGCGCCTTCGAGGAGCATCCGCCGGAGACGTTGGATCTCCTCCCCGTAAATGGTGGCCGGGCCGCGGGCGATCTTAAAGCCGTTATACTCCGGCGGGTTATGGCTGGCGGTGATCATGACCCCGGCGTCGATGTCGAGATGGATGCGGGCGTAGTAGAAGAGGGGGGTGGTGACCTCGCCGATGTCGACCACGTCGCATCCGCCGGTGGTAAGCCCCTCCGTGATCCGGTCGCGGATCCAGGGGGAGCTTGGTCGGTTGTCGCGACCGAGCAGGACCCGGCCCAGTCCCCGCTCCTTGAAGTAGGCGGCCAGGGTCAAGCCCAGGTCGTGACAGAAGCGGTCGTCGAGTTCTTCCTCGGCCAGGCCGCGGAGGTCGTATTCGCGGAAGACGGGGAGATGTTCGTAACCCAAGCCGGACCAGTCCTTTCTTATTTCTTTTTTGCGCTCGTGCTCGTGCGCGTGCTCGTACTCGTGCTCGTCTGCGCGTAATCCTCGGTTCACGATTACGATTTACGAGCACGAGCACGAGGAAGAACTCGACCGGAGAAAGCCGGCCTTCCACCGCCAGGTCCACGTCCGAGTCCGGCCACCGGCGGCCGCGCAGGGTGGAACCGTAGAGGTAAACCATCTCCACCGGGAAAAGAGGGGCCACCGCGGCCACGGCCTCTTTCAGCGCGGCCAGGACTTGCGCGCGCGCCGCCTCTCCGGTCTGCCGCCGTTTTTCTTCTTTTTCCCGGAGGAACCGACGGATGCGGGATAATTCTTCGGAGGTGGGCATTCTTCCTCCTCGGTCCGCGGGGACCTAAAGACCCCCGCCACAGCATGGGAAGCCCTAACGGGCTGAAAGACGTAAACACGCTCCCCAGCGCCGCCAGGCCCTTCCCCCGCTGTAGTTGTATGTTTAACCCGCCGGCAAAAGGGGACGTTATTTTCGCAAGATCCCCTTTGCGATCGCGATCTCCTCGGCGCGCAAAAGCCAGAGGACGGCCACGTAGACCAGGGCACCCACCCCGCTCACGGCGACGAGGACCGCAAGCCGCGGCAGAAACCCACCGCCCGGCAAAAGGCGCGCCAGGACGGGATAGAGGTAGCCCACCGCCCCGGCCATGACCGTGGCCGCCAGACTCACCTTGGCGAGCGAGCCCAGGATGGCCCGGCCGCCGACCCGCCCCATCTTCAGCCGGAGCTGAACGAAGAGAAGCAGGGTTCCCAGTGCCCCCGAGAGGGAGGTGGCCCCGGTCAGGCCGGCGAGGCCCCAGCGGGGCACGAGCAAGAAGAGGAGCCCGATGTTGATCCCCACGGTGATGAGGCTGTTCGTCATGGGCGTCACGGTGTCCTGGAGGGCGTAGAAGGTCCGCGCGGCGACATCGCGCAGGCCGTAAGCGGCAAGGCCGAGCGAGAGGTAGAGGAGGGCGGTGGCGGTCATGACCGTGGCGCGCGCATCGAAGGCCCCGCGCTCGAAGAGGAGCCGGACGATCGGCACGCGCAGGACGACGAGACCCGCGACCATCGGGATGACGAGGGCGTTCATGGCCCGCGCGGCGTAAAGCATCGTCCGCCGCAGACGATCCAGGTCGCCGGCCGCCGCGGCCCGGGAGAGGGCCGGCAGGGCCACAGTGGAAATGGCCGCGGCGACGATGCCGGAGACGAAGCCGTTGATCCGGTTGGCGTAGGTGATCGAAGAGATGGACCCGACCGGGAGACCCGAGGCGAAGATGCGGTCGACGATGGTGTTGACCTGCAGGAGCATGGTCCCGGCGAAGACCGGAAAGACCAGCACGGCCACCCGCCGGAGGTCCGCATCATTCAGGTCGAGCACCGGCCAAAAGCGGAAGCCGGTCCCGCGGATGCTCGGGACCTGGAAGAGGACCTGGGCCGCGGCGGCCAGGGCCGCGCCGGCGGCCAGGGCATGGATGCCGAAGCGGCCGGCAAAGAGCACGACGGCCAGGATGATAACGAAGTTCATGGGGAAGCCGACGAGGGCCGGGACGACGAAGCGCTCCTGGGCCTGGAGCAATCCGACGCAGAGGCCGTTTAGGATGGTGAAGGTCCCACCGAGAAGGAGGATCCGCGAGAGCGCGGTGGTCAGGGCGGCCTTGGCCGGGTCGAAGTAGGGCGCCAGTAAACGGGTAATGTAGGGGGCGAAGAGGATGCCGAAAAGGCAGATGAAAAGCCCCACCAGGCCGAAGGCGGTGATGAGGTTGCGCGTTAAGGCGAAGGCCCCTTCTTTCCCCGCGCGCTCGGCCCGGCGCGTGAAGGCCGGGATGAAGGTGGTGGTGATGGCCGTGCCGAGCCCGACGAGGAGGATACCCGGGATGTTCGAAGCGATGTTGTAGGCGTCCATGGCCGCCCCGGCGCCGTAGTAGTTGGCGAGCACCATCTCGCGGACGAAACCCAGGATCTTGCTGGCAAAGCCGATGACGGTGATGGCGCCGACGGCCCGGGCGGCCTGTTTGGCTTTGACCAAAAAGGGGGACCTCCTTAGTCTCCGACCAGCCCGCGTAGGAATTCTTTAAAGGCCCGGGTGTCACGGGCCCATAGATCTTTTAGGCGCAAGGCTTTCTTTACCACCAGCGCCACTTTTTCCGGGTCGAGGTCGGTGTCGTAGGCGTGACGGAAGAAATGGCGGAAGGCCCTCAATTCATTGAGGCATCCGAAGGTGTCCTCATTGATGAATGCCGGCCTTACCCCTTCGATGGCGAGCCGCATCCTCTCCAATAAACTCTTATGCCAGCGCGCATCATCGATTGTATTCTCGAAAACACCGGCTATTTCGGAAAAAATCTTTTCACAGCCGGAATAAAGTTGGTTAAGATAAAAAGCCGTCTCCACAAGATGGCCGTAATCACCGTTTTTTTGATAACGCTCCCAACTCTGATTAAATTTATCGTATATGCCGGCCTGCCGGCGGTTGAGATCTTCTATCTCACTCAGCAGGAGAAGGATTCTCTCTTTCATAAACTATCCTCCCCTCACGTTTGATTTTTTCTCCGAAAGGGAGCCGGGAGAGTTCCCGCAGATCGATCTCCTGCTCCAACCGGCGGTCCAATTCCGTCCATAGGGCGAAAAACTCGGCCGGAGAAAGCCGGCCTTCCACCGCCAGGTCCACGTCCGAGTCCGGCCGCTGGCGGCCGCGGAGGGTGGAACCGTAGAGGTAGACCCTCTCCACGGGGAAAAGAGGGGCCACCGCGGCCACGGCCTCTTTCACCTTGGCCAGGATCTCTTGGCACGCCGATTCCCCGGCCCGGCGCGCCTTTTCTTCTTTGGCCGCAAGAAACCGGCGGATGCGGGATATTTCTTCCGGGGTCGGCATTCTTCCTCCTCCGGCCGGGCCCCTGGGACCGGCGGCCTTAGTCCTTGGACTTGGTAGGCTTTCTCCTCCTTGCCGCCCGACTACCGGGAAAAACGGAGAAAACGGCGGCATTATGAATTCTACCATATTTACCGGTTGACCGGGAGGCCCCTGGGGATCTCTCGATCGCGGGGGCCTGACGACCCCCGCTACAGCAGGGGAAGCCCTCCGGGCTAAGACCGAATCCGTCCCCAGGGC
>JAAYXC010000401.1 GCA_012516115.1 Bacillota bacterium
ACGGTCTTTGGTGCACTTTTCCTGGCCGAAATGGGGGATAAGCCCCAGCTGGCCGTCTTCAGCCTCACGGCGCAATCCCGCGCGCCGCTGGCCGTCTTTCTCGGCGCCAGCGCGGCGCTGGTGGTCGTGACCCTCATCGGAGTGCTCCTCGGGGGGATGGTAATGAACCTGGTTCCCCCGCGTTATCTACGTCTGGGCGCCGGGATTCTCTTTTTGATCCTCGGCCTTTACACCATCTGGGAGGTCCTCGGGAAAACGGCCGCCGGTTGAGGTCCCTACATACCTTCCCCGGGGTGGATAGGGTGAGTAAAACCGATCGGATTCTCTTGTTTCTTTTGTTCGTATTGGCCTTGGCCTGTTGGGTGCCCTCTTTTCTTCGCGCCGGCCGTGACCGGCCGCTGGTCCGGGTGGAACTGGCCGGGCGAATGGTGCAGGAATTCCCGTTATGGCCGGAGGGTTCTCCTCCGCGCCGGGTGAAGGTCCCCCTCGCCAAAGGCGAAGCCCTTTTATCCCTGGAGAACGGCGGGGTGAGGATTCTCCCCCTCCCGCGGAGCATATGCCCGCGAAGAATATGCGCCCATAGCGGCCTCATCCGACGACCCGGGGAGACCCTCGTCTGCGTACCGAATAGATTGGTCGTCCGCATCGTTGATGAGAGGCGGGCCGCGGCTTTCGATGCGGTGGCCCGTTAACCGTGCTTCACCTTTTAGGCCGGCGGCACATATAAATGATGAACGCAGGCACAGAGGGGGGAGCTTCTTGCTTACTAAGTCCTCGGAACTGCGGGCCCGCGAAGTGGTCAACGTTCTCGACGGCCGGAGACTGGGGATGGCGAGCGACTTCGAGATCGACGCCGAGACGGGCCAGATCAAGGCCATCGTGGTTCCCGGACCCGGACGTTTCCTTTGGCTCTTCGGCCGTAACGACGATCTCGTCATCCCCTGGGAAAGAATCCGAAAAATCGGCGTGGACGTAATTCTGGTCGAAGCCCCGGGGTATACCGAACCTGGTCGGGCCGCCATCCAGGGCGCCTAGGCATTCCGGCCGGTTCCACCCCGGACGCGCCGGGAGGGTGGACATGCTTTACGATTTCCACACCCATACCACGTTGAGCGATGGAGAACTCACACCCTGCGAACTCGTCCGCCGGGCGAAGGCGACCGGTTATACCGCAGTGGCCTTAACCGATCACGTGGGCCTGGGCTCCCTGGCCCGCATCATCGCCGAGTTAAAAGAAGATCGGGCTTTAATCGAGGCCCATTGGGAGATCCGGGTGGTGGTGGGCGTGGAACTGACCCATGTACCGGCGGCGGCCATCGCCGGGCTGGCGAAGGAAGCGCGCCGTCTGGGCGCCGAGCTCGTCGTGGTCCACGGCGAAAGCCCGGTCGAACCGGTGGAACCGGGGACGAACCTCGCTGCCGCCTCCTGTCCCGGGGTCGATATCCTCGCCCATCCCGGTCTTATAACCCCCGAGGTGGCGGAACAAGCGGCGGCCAACGGGGTTTTTTTGGAACTCAGTGCGCGCGGTGGCCATAACGAGGCCAACGGACGGATCGTGGTCCTGGGCCGGAAGGCCGGGGCACGTTTTCTCGTCAATTCCGATGCCCACGCGCCGGGGGATCTTTTGGATGAAAAACGGGCCCTCCGTGTGGCGCTGGGCGCCGGGTTAACGGAAGAAGAGGCGAAGGCCGTCCTCACGGCGGCTCCATTGGAGTTACTGACCAGACTTCGTTCTTCCCCTGCCTAGACACGGCCGCTCCCGACAGGGGGTAAGAAGGGATGATCCGCGTCGGAACCTCCGGTTTCCATTACGCGGACTGGTACGGTGTTTTCTACCCTCCGGGCCTTGACCGCCAGGAGATGCTCTCTTTCTATGCCCGGCATTTCGATCTCGTGGAACTCGATTTTACCTTTTACCAGATGCCCGTGGCCCGGACGTTGGCCGCCATGGCCGCAAGAACCCCGTCGGGTTTTCTTTTCAGCCTCAAACTCCACCGGGAACTGACCCACCGCCACGACCTGACCGGAAGCGAGCTCGACCGGTTGGCCGGGGAGTTCAGGGAAGCCCTGACCCCCCTGCGCGAGGCGGGAAAACTGGCCTGTATCCTCGCCCAGTTTCCGTGGAGTTTTCGGCCAAGTCCGGAGAGCACCGAGTTTTTGGCCGTCCTCCGCGAAGCCCTGGCCGGGCTGCCGCTCGTCATCGAGTTTCGCGCCGCGGAATGGGTCCGCGAAGAAACCTTTAGCTTCCTCCGCCATTTCGATCTCGGTTTCTGCGCGGTGGACGAGCCACGGCTGCCGGGCCTCTTTCCCCCCATTGTGCGGGCGACCACCGAGCTCGGCTACGTCCGTTTTCACGGACGGAATGCCGCCAAGTGGTGGCAACATACGAAAAGCGGGGAAAGGTACGACTACCTGTATTCCGACGCCGAACTCGCCGAATGGGTCCCACGGCTCCGCGAACTGGAAAGACAGACCTCTTCCACGTTGGTTTTGATGAACAACTGTCACGCCGGACACGCCGTCCGCAACGCCTTGCGCCTCCGGGCCATGTTGGCGGAAAACCCGTGAGGGTTATCCTCTTTCTGCCCCTTCTTTTTTATTCTCCTGGCGGGTAGTGTTCGTCTGGGCCAGAGTGCCGAGCAGGGAGACCAGCGCGGCCGGATCGATCTTTCCTCCCGGAGTGGCCAGATTATTGAGTAAAGGTCCTAAGGAGGCCAGGTTTTGGGTTGTTTCACCGCCGAAGAGACCGAGAAGACGGAGGAGGATACCGGGATCCAACCGGTTGATCCCTTTCTGATCGAGTTCTTCCAGAAGGTCCACTATGGCCCGGCCCTTGGGGCTGAGATATGGTTTGATCGCCAGGAACCGGGAAAGATCGTCCTTGGGTAAGAAGCCTTCTCCTGCCGCCCGCTCCCCGGTATCTACGGGTTCTTCCGTCCGCCTGGTGTTTCTACGGCCCCGGTTTTTTTCCGGCCTGTTTCTTTCTTCCCTTTCTTCCCTTTCTTCCAACCTTGCTTCCCCCGGTTTCGGTTTTTTCCCTGGCGGGACGCTTCCCTACCGACCACGGATTTTGTCTTCTAACATTCTATGCACCGGGGAGGCCATGGTACCGGGAAATCAGCGTTGATGAATTATTTGGTGAGCCCGACGGAGAATAATCGTATGACAAAAAGAGAAAGGGAGATAATCCATACAGGGGCCCTTTTGGGACCCAAGAAAGAATTTGCCTCCGTTTATAGTTTCTCGTAGAATCTACTTTGTGGATTAGCACTCACTTTTAGTGAGTGCTAATAAACGGAAGGAGGGGACTGCATCGTGAAGATCAGGCCGTTGGCCGATCGGGTAGTGATCAAGTCCATGGAGGAAGAAGAGAAGACACCGAGTGGCATCGTCCTCCCGGATACGGCCAAAGAAAAACCGCAGAAAGGCCGGGTCCTAGCCGTAGGCCCGGGGAAAGTCCTGGAGGACGGGACCCGTCAGCCGATGGAAGTCAAGGTGGATGACGTGGTTCTCTATGCCAAGTACGCGGGGACCGAGGTCAAAGTGGACGGCGAAGAGTACTTAATCCTGCGGGAGAGCGATATCCTGGCCATCGTGAGCTAGACCTGAGGAAAGGGGGAGTTTTGGATGTCTGCCAAGATGCTCTTATACGGGGAAGAAGCCCGACGGGCCCTGGAGCGTGGGGTAAACACCCTGGCCGACGCGGTCAAGGTAACCCTGGGGCCAAAGGGGCGTAATGTGGTTCTGGAAAAGAAATACGGGTCGCCCACCATCACCAACGACGGGGTGACCATCGCCAAAGAGATCGAGGTTGAGGATCCCTTCGAAAACATGGGGGCCCAGCTCGTGCGGGAGGTGGCCACCAAGACCAACGACATCGCCGGCGATGGCACCACCACCGCCACCTTGCTCGCCCAGGCCATGGTCCGGGAAGGCTTGAAGAACGTGGCCGCCGGCGCGAACCCCATGGGGTTGAAACGCGGCATCGAGCGGGCGGTGGCCACCATCGTGGAGGAGATCAGAAAGGTCAGCCGGCCCGTGGACAAAAAAGACGATATCACCCATGTGGCCTCCATCTCCGCCGCCGATGAAGAAATCGGCAAGCTCATCGCCGAGGCCATGGAGAAAGTGGGCAAGGACGGGGTGATCACCGTCGAGGAATCCCAGACCATCGGGACGGAGTTCGAAGTGGTCGAAGGGATGCAGTTCGACCGCGGCTACATCTCCGCCTATATGGTCACCGATACCGAACGGATGGAAGCCGTCCTCGACGAGCCGTACATTCTGCTCACCGATAAAAAGATCTCTTTGGCCAAAGACATCATCCCCGTCCTGGAGAAGATCATCGAGCGGGGCAAGCCGATCCTGATCGTGGCCGAGGACGTGGAAGGCGAGGCCCTGGCTACCCTGGTCGTCAACAAGCTCCGCGGGACTTTAAAGGTGGCGGCGGTCAAGGCCCCGGGCTTCGGCGATCGGCGAAAGGCCATGCTCTCCGATATGGCCATCCTCACCGGCGGCCAGGTGATCTCGGAAGAGGTGGGCCTGAAGCTCGAGAACGTCACCCTGAACATGCTGGGGCAGGCTCGGCAGGTCCGGGTGGGGAAAGAGGAGACCACCATCATCGACGGTCGCGGCGATCCGCGGGAGATCAAGAACCGCATCTCCCAGATCAAGCTGGAGATCGAGGAGACCAAGTCCGATTACGACCGTGAGAAGCTCCAGGAGCGCCTGGCCAAACTGGCCGGCGGTGTGGCGGTCATCAAGGTCGGCGCGGCCACCGAGACGGAGATGAAAGAGAAGAAACACCGCATCGAGGACGCCCTCTCGGCCACCCGGGCGGCGGTGGAAGAAGGGATCGTGCCCGGCGGTGGGGTAACCCTTCTCCAGCTAGCTCCGAGACTGGATAAGATCGAGGCCACCGGGGACGAGGCCACCGGGATCGCCATCGTCCGGCGGGCACTGGAGGAACCGGTGCGTCAGATCGCTAATAACGCCGGTGTCGAGGGTTCGGTGGTCGTGGAAAAGATCAGGGGTCTCCCCTTCGGGCAGGGTTTCGACGCCCTCCGTGGCGAATACGTCAACATGATGGAAGCCGGCATCGTCGATCCGGCCAAGGTTACCCGGAGCGCCCTCCAGAACGCGGCGAGCATCGCCGCCATGATCCTCACCACCGAGGCCCTGGTGGCGGAGAAGCCGGAAAAGGAGAAACCCGCTCCGAACGTGCCGCCGATGGACTAAAGAACTCGCTGGTCGGCCAACGGGCAGCCTTCGGGCTGCCCTTTCTTTTTCCGGGAAACGGAAGGATCCCGGCCCACGATAATAGAATTAGGGGAGGCGTACCCAGCTAATTGAAGAAGGGAAGAAAGCCCATGGCACTTTCGTAGATAGAGCTTTTGCGCCTCGCGGTGGAGATGGAAAAGAGGGGTCGGGATTTTTACCTGGCGCTGGCCGACTTGACCGGAGATCCGGAGGCGTGTCGCGTTTTGGAAACGTTAGCCGCCGAAGAAGAGGAGCACGCGGCCGTCTTTGCCCGAGGACTTCCCGGAGGGGTAGGGGAATTATCGAAAGAGACACGCGACTATCTCGAAGCCCTGCTTATCGCGTTTGCGCCACGAGCCCCCGGCGGGATCGATCAACCGGCCCAAGGCCTGGCCCTGGCGGGGGAAATGGAGAAAGACTCGATCTTTTTTACAGCGAACTCTTAACGGCCGTCACGGACGAAGAGGCGCGAAAGCTCGTTCATGAAATCTTGCGGACGGAGAAACTACATTTGGTAGAAATACGCGAGCGTCTTTATGGAGAAGGATAACCGTGGTCTAATTTTCTTCTTTTTCCGTCGAGAGAACAAGGTCCCATCCGGCGAGGAGGCCGAGGAAAGCGGTCTTTGCTTCTTCCGGCACTTTAAAACGAAGAAGGACCTCCGGCCCGTAGACGGCAGAGAGTTCTTCCGCATGGTGAAGTGAGGCGGCGTGGCGAAGGGCCGCCAACCGGTCATAGGGTACGGTGACCTCGAGCAAGAACCCGGGGACTTCCTGTTTTGTTCCGGCTGCGGCGATGACCGCGGCCGCCGCCGAACGGTAAGCCTCGATGAGCCCGGGAATGCCGAGTTTCTTTCCCCCGAAGATCCGCGCCACCACG
>JAAYXC010000402.1 GCA_012516115.1 Bacillota bacterium
CGGCTGACCCATCCGATGCCCCCCGCGTTTACCATGGCCTTCCCGTATTTCACCAGCACCGGCCGGCCCTCTTCCGGTAACATCTCGAGGAGCTTCGTATGAAGGGGAAGGCTTCATCCTGCCGGTGGCGGTATTCCGCGGACTCCCGGTATGGATCGACCCGGTCGAGGCGGCGGGCGATGAACTCCCGGAGGTCGTCGGAAAAGTCGGGGTTTAAGACTGAAGAAATCGTGAAGGGGTGTCCGTGGTGGGGCCCTGGGCATAGAGGTCGAAATGCTCGTGGTTTACCGGTGCCTGGTGGGCATCATCGAGATGGGCCGGCGCCGTGCCAAACACGATAGGCCTCCCTCACGAACATATGGTCCATCTGAACCGGGAAAAAGACGTCCAGGGTGGGATGCCAGGTCTCCTCGTAAACGTCCGCCGCGATGCGGAAGGGGCCGTCCTGGTGGCCCCATAGGCGATCACATAGAGGCCCTCCTCCTTTATCGGGGTGAAATCGAAGAGGTGGTAATCATACCGGAGATATCTTCCCCATCGGATCACGGGCCCCGCGTAGACCGGGAGGAAATCCCCTTTTTCCGCGACCCGCAAAAGAGAGGCCTCGGGCAAGGGGGGGATCTTCCCCATCGAGCTCGATGACGGCCACCTTCTTCCCGCAGGGACGATAGCCCACCTGGGAGTGGCCGATGACCGGCGGGCGGACCCAATCCGGGACGCTATGGGCCGCCAGGAACCATTCCACCACCCGGCCGGGCGACCCTCCGGGAGGGGAGTCCGTACCACGTACCAGCCGTTCTGGGCCGTATTGCGGCCGTCATATAAGGAAGAGATCGTCGCCGATGAGGGTTATGTATGGTGACGCGCCGGAGGGGATCCTCAGGGGCGAGGATCAGGGTCTTCCCCGCGGCGAAAGGCCGCGGTTCCGGCCGTCCGCCGGGTTCCCTCTTCATGGGCCCCACCGGATATTGGCGAGAAGGGCCACCGGGGCGTACGGATTCGGTGGTCCTTCGCAATGGCGGGAAGCGGGCCTTTCCCTGCTTACCGGAGGGAAACAAGATATCACGTTCCCGGCCCCAAGACGGGCACGGTTCTCCTCGCCCAGATTATAAAAGGGTAGGCCGACGAAAGAGGCCTACCCTCCCTTGTTACCTTGCTTCTTCTTCGCTGTCCCGTGCGGCGGCTGCTTCAGGTGGCGGGGTCTTCCCGGTTTCCAGGCGAGGGAAGCGAACTCCCCGCTTTCCGCGCGACGGGAGTCGGTGACGATGGGGCTGGTTTACCGCTTCACCCGGGCGTTACCTTCCCAGACGCTCCAGATCTGCTCCTCGTCGGCGGGCTGGATGTAGTCGGTCAAGAAAGTGGTGGCCAGGGCCCCGCAGGCCCATCCGAACTGGATCCATTTCACGGGTTCCCAGCCTTTCAGGATGGCGTAAAGCAGGCCACCGACGAAGGCATCGCCGCCGCCGATCCGGTCGAGGACCGTGATCTCGCGGGGTTCGATGATATGCCAGTTCTCGCCTTCCAGCATGATGGCGCCCCACAGGTGGGTGTTGGCGCTCCGCACTTCCCGGAGCGTGGTGGCGAAGACCGAGGCATGGGGGAACGATCGTTTCACCCGGCGGATCATCTCTTTAAAGCTGTCGATCTTGGCCGCCAGGTCTTTGCCCCCGGCTTCCGGGCCTTCGACCCCCAGGCAGAGCTGGAAATCTTCTTCGTTCCCCACGAGCACATCCGCGACCCCGGCGATCTCGGTGAAGGCTTCCCGCAGTTCTTTTTCGCGGTTCTTCCAGAAAGAAGCCCGGTAGTTGAGGTCGAACGAGCTCCTTGTTCCGTATTTCTTGGCCACCCTGGCCAGTTCCAGGCAGAAGGCGCTCGTTTCGGGCGAGAGGGCGGCGAAAAGGCCGGAAAAATGCATGACCTGAACGCCTTCCCGGCCGAAGATCCTTTCCAGGTCGAAATCTTTGGCGCTCAAAGTCCGGCCTACTTCCCCGGCCCGGTCGTTGTAAACGCGAGGACCGCGGACGCCGTAACCGGTATCGGCGATATTGAATTGATGCCGGTATCCCCAAGGCCCACCCTGGGAGACTTCCTTGGCCTCGACCACCATATGCCGGCTGGCCAGGTCGTTCCGGATGAAACGGGCGATGGGGCTATCTTTGACGAAGGCGGTCAAGACTTTCACCGGAAGCCCCAGATACGCGGCGACGCTGGCCACGTTCGTTTCCGCGCTGGTGGCCTGCAGGAAAAAGAGATTGCTGCAGTGCACCGGCTGTCCGTTGAGCGGGGTGAGTCGCACGCCCATGCTGGTGGGGACGAGCAGAGAATAGGTGTAATCTTTCTTCAGTTCCATTCTCCCATAACCCTCCTTTTTGCCACGATGCCTCGACGCTTTGCGTTTAACCTATCGTTCAAATCTTCCCCCATCCCTCCTAAGCCTCGATGGCCATGGTCAAAGGGAAGATTTCTATATCACCCTTTGATCTCCTTCATTGGGCGTCGTCGAACCCTTTAACACGTTTTGCTAAAATAGATCCGCATCCCCCGCGCGAGGATTTCCGGCGGGGCAAGGCCGTTCATAGCGCCGGAACCAGGCGGAGAGGCCGTTGCCGGAGACGGCGTCCTCCAGAAGCCCGAAGTATTCTTCGAGCCCGTCCTCACCAGCCAGGTTCAGGTAGGCAGGAATGAATACTAGTATGTAATTCAGAGGGGCGTTCCGGCCCATGCCCCAAACGAGGAGCTCTTCGTGTTCCTTGAGGTATGCCAGCTCATCGGGATGCACGGCCGCGCGGAAAGCCTCGGGGTAGCCGCCGGCGCCGCCCACCTCGGCCGCGGCCAGAAGATGGAAGAGGTAGTTCGGAAACTCCTCCACTACGGCGACGATCCTCTTGGCCTCTCCTTCGGGGACCTTACATCCGCCGGGAAAAGAGGCTTTCGATTCGACTCGGTCGTTAGGCATGAAGATCACACCTCACGATAGTTGCTTACCATGTGATTCCCGCGACTAGCCCGAATGATGACTACGGCAGATAATGTCGGTGCATACCCGAACTGACTTTTCTCCGTCGTCTTAGCGGAAAGACTATCTTTTACCGGACTAGGAAGCCACAAGAGTAGAGGGTAGCGTCCCGTCAAGTAGTGTAAAAAGATGTCATGTTGTTTGTCAACAGGCAAGAGGATACGGACCGAGGCATTTGCGATTTGACCTTTTTCGTCGTGAACGAACCCGGCGAAAGGTACTTCGGGCCGGCCCGATGGCATCCAAGAGTGCTGAGCGTGGGGACATCGACGGCTCGAAAACCCATAACTGGATTATTATTTCATTAATTCTATTTAATGGACAGTAAGCGGCGACACCTATCCCCCTTCATTCTCCCGCCCGAAAGCCTAGGACGCCTTGACCAGACTGCGGATGTTTTCAGGTTTCTTCTCCTTGAGCCGGCCCACCGCCATCGCCAGCATCACGCATAAGGCTAGGCCCATCCGCGTCCGCATCTTCTTTAGGCCTCGTATGTAGTGGTTCTCAAACCCAAACACTACGTCGATCCGGCTGTTCACGCGCTCCACCGCGGTCCGACGGTCGTATTCCCGCTCCCACTTATAGCTCGAACGGGCCAGGGGCGTGAAGATCCGCCGGTCTTCCGCCATCTTGATCCGTACACCGCTTCTTACGGGACATTCGCACTTTCCCTGGCACGTGAGCCCGTAATGCGCCGCCGGACAGCGGTACTTCAGGGTCCCCCGCTCCTTCTCGAATCCGGCGTAGGCCATCTCCCTTTGTCTGCCGCTTGCCGGTCATGACAAAACACCGTCCCTTTGTAGTCGTAGACTACGTTCGTCCCGCCCGTGACAAGCCTCGTCGCCTCGCCGTCTTGCCAGGAATTCCGGATGTCGATCACCGGTTTGATTCCGTACTCGTCCCAGAGTTTGACGATCAGCTTGCCGTCGTTCATCCCCGATCCGCGGTGAAATACTCGCATCTCGACAGGATCTCCGGATGGCGCGTCGCCGTTTCCTCCAGGATCTTGTGGGCGTGCTTGATCTCCGCTTCCGAGGCCTTCGTCACCTCGTAGGCCATGGGAAGCTCGTAGGCGGCGTCCACCAATAGATGTAGCCGTAGCCAAACCAGTTCCTCGCCTTCTCCCAGACCGTCCCGTCCGCGCATTGCCCGCGGTATGTTTTGAACCCTATGTCCGCGTCCAGATCCCGCCGCCCGTCCGGAGCTTTCTCTTCACCCTTCTTCCGAGGATTGGCATGGCTTTCAAGCGCTTTGCCGTCAAAAGCCAGCCTCTCGCCGAAATCCGGCAGCAATTCGGTTAAAACGGCCACCAATCTATCGAAGATCGCCCCGACTTCAACTTGGTGTTTCAATAGCTTTCTCAAAAACCGGCTGTATACCAGGAGGGCGGAACCATGCCCAAACCACACATCAGTCGCAATTGCCCGTTCCGGCTCAACTCCCGGCACAGGCTCTCCACCGATTCGTGCTGGTAGACTATGCCCGCCAGGATTGAGTTCCATACGGCGCGTACCGGGTATCTATCCCGCCCCTGGCCGCGTTCCCGTTCGAGAAAACGCATCAGTTCCTCGTCCGGCATCTGTTCCAAGACCAGCCGCAGCCGTTCAAAGTCCCCAAGCTCTTCGATCTCTTCCCACCCAAACAACCGCTTCTGTGGTATAATAGCCATGGGGAGACCTCCCGTTCGAGATGTTTTTGTGGCTAACATGACATTTCGACATACGGGATCGGTCTCCTCTTTATTTTGGGGTCAATTTAGCCGTTTTCACAGGCCTTCATCTTCGAAATCCTCATTCTTCCGCCTTTGGCTTTGTAAAAAATTTCCTGCCGTCTCCGCTAACCTTTGCCCCCTATGGCTTTGGACTATCGGGCAAATGGCTCGGAGGAAAGAAAGACAGTTTATTTTGACGGAACCGGAGCGGTAGCCGGCAAGATAAATGGAAATTTTCACCTTACTGTTTAAAAAACCAAACCTTAGGAAGGATCGGCCGGGGTAAATGTGTGCCGGCCTATCATTGTCCGAGCGGGCCTGGGCTGTGTGCGGTTAGGCCTCCTTTTTTTCTCCTCCCTTGACTTCGATGCCTAACCCTTCGAACAGATACCAGATGGAAAAACCGTACCAAATGGTGTATATAACATAGAACCCCAGTAGAAAGCTCGCGACACCAGCATGCTCTGTAAACTTGGCCGCTTTGATCCCAGCAAAGTTGTAAGCCGGCTCCAGCGCCCGGGTCATCACGGACTCGGTAAAGTTGGCTTCCGAACCCAGCTTCTCCCTCCTGTACTTCTCGTTGAGGCTCTTGAAGATGTTCCACCAGTAGTAGACAACCTCGCGTCCGCCCACCCAGTGCCTGGCCTGGATATGCTCCTCCTGGTTCTTGAAAAGCGCATCGGCAACGCCCAGGGCCGCCTTGGCCAACAAACCAAGGTCACCCTTAATTTTTACCTTCTTACCATCGACCTTGGTCTTGGCCCCTGTTGCCGTAACAATGTAGATGAGTTTTTCGGCCTCGGACGCATCTTTAACCTTTACCCACACATCCACGGCCTTGCCCTCGAACTTCTTGGCGTTCTTGGCCTGATCTGGAATGTAGTATGATGAGTTCTTGGCCAGCTGGTTAAAAAGCTCATAAGCGTATTCTAAACCCGTTTTTCCGTTCACTACCGGACTAAGGAACATAGCTAGGATTATAAAAAAGGTTACTAGTCCGATCAAGCCAATCCAAAATTTTCTTCTGTCAACTACTAACATTTGGGACATCACCTTCTTGGCTAGCGCCCTTCGACGAAAATAGTTACCCCTCTGGTACGCAGCCGACCTATGTTCCGCAGAAAAACTAGCAGGATCCAGACAGCGAAGATGCCAACTAGCATCCAGAAGATAATCGTTCCTGCCAGATCAATCGACTTGCCAGTAGCCTCCGTCAGAGTAATGTAACCCGCGTTGGCGAGCTTCTTGGGCAAGGCGCATACGCGGTTCACGAACCCGGCCAAAATCGTTAAGGCATAGAAGGCGCGAATGAGTGTTCCTTTGACCAATGTAGTTACCAAGGCGCCGATCTGTACACCCAGCAGCGAACCAAGTAACATTCCCATGGCCACCGTGTAGAAGACAAACCCGTAGATGGCATACTGAAAGATCGAGGAATAGGCCGTTGTAAAGATGATCTGCAGGATGTCCGTCCCCACAGTAGTAAAAGTGGAGACCCCAAGCCCGTAGACGAACATCGGAAAAGTAAGGAAGCCGCCGCCCACACCCATGATCGCAGAGACGAAACCGACGATGAATCCAATGATAATTACCGGATACACACAGATGCTGCGACCCCCGACAACGATGTCCTCATCGAACTTCACCCGCGGTACCAGTGGGATGGACTGCAGCCACTTAGCAAAACGACTAGTCGCCTCCATCGATGTCTTAGCCATTCCCCCCTCCTTGCGGAGTCGTAGCCAGTCGACCAAAGCATATGCCCCCAACGTCCCTAGAATAAGAACGTATACAATACTGATTAAAGCGTCGCTAAGCGCCGGGCTCGTCTGGTAAACGACGCGATTAATCATGCCGCCTAGGGAGACACCACAAAAGGACCCGACGACGAACCAGACGGCCAACCATACATTGACGTTGCCGAGTTTCCGATGAATAACGGTTCCCATAATCGCCTTGGCAAAGAGATGAAACTGGTCCGTACCGACGGCCATGATGCCCCTCACGCCAAAGCTCATCAGAGCGGGGGTAAGTATGTAACCGCCACCAGCCCCGATAACGCCCGTGATGAGTCCAGCGATGAGGCCGACGAGAATGGAACCATAGAACATCTTGGGAATCACGAAGGTCGGCATGTAGGCTTTAGAGCCACCAATGGTCGCTGGTAAGGCAGCACAAGCTACTTCTATGCCGAGACCAAGTAGAACCGGTAGCAGGGCCACTAAGAGAACCTTCCAGCGTCGTTTAATGCTGGTATTGATAATTTCTAACTCCCAGCGCGCCTGCGCCTGAGCCCCGGCATACAGGAACGAACCCACCATCAAGAATGCCCGTCCCAGCCTTCTTAGCATTATGAGATGACCCCTCCTTAGCCCTTAAGTTGATCCACACAGCCACTTATAAACCCATTCCAGAAAGGAAAAAACAAAAACTCGTCGAGGAGGTCATAGCTACTTTGGGCTACTACCGCAAGTACGCCATCACCGTCCTCAAACATCCACCCGTCGAGAAACCTAAACACCTTACCGGCCATCCGTTTACTCTCGAGAAAGCCCTGGACTACCCCTACTCGCCGCCACGGGGAACTCACCTTAACCAGGAGATCAAGGCCAGCCTCTCTTCCATCAGCCGCTCCACCTTGACCAGGAGGATCAAAGAATGGCCTTCGCCGAAGCCTCAACGGGCTTTAAAACGCCACGGCTTGGGTATGCCTGACCGTGCGTATCCACGCTCCCGATAGCCGGGAGGTAAGTAGTTCTTGTGGGCGAATGTTCGCCCCGTTCGGCTCTGATCTTTTGGGCTACTTCAATCTCCATCAAGGCTTGCGCCATGATGGCACCCCTTCATGTAGGAAGTCGAGGTTGGTGATGTTCCCCTTGCGGATTAGTTCAGACAAATGCTAATCTAGGATCGGTCACTGAGGGTTTCTCCTTTGCGTTGTGTTGCCTTTTCACTTCGCATGGAACCCCAAAATAACTACTCTTATCAAGAGTCACCTGAAGCTCGGGAGAAAGTATGGTTCCTGGAGGAAGCTTCAGTCTACAGTCTCCATCTCTTCCATGATAAACCATCCTCCTTAGACTTCAGAGATGCTTTACACCACTACTTGAGAC
>JAAYXC010000403.1 GCA_012516115.1 Bacillota bacterium
CGCCCGTACCTATGCAAATGTCCCTGATCTCGAGCAGCCCCGCCTCGTTGATCGCGGTCTTGCCGAGGGTTCCCCTGAACCCGCGCACCGCGGGTTCGAGCAGGGACGGTTCGCGGCGGCCCTTGCGCCTGCCTTTGCAGAGGGAATAGACGAATAGGCTCGAACATGAGGTTTCCAGCCAGTTGTCCACGCGGTCACCCTTGTCGAGCACCTGGTACCAGAGGCCGGTCGACTTCTCTTGCACTCTGACCACCGCCGACATGAGGTTCTTGACCATCGCCTCGAGCGTCTTGCGGTCCTTGTGCGCCGGCGGTAGGTCATCGAGGATGTCGAGGATCCCGGCGGAAACCCAACCCATGGCGCGGCCCCAGGCTTCGGGCGCGATGCCGGATACGGGATCGGCCCAGTCCGCCCGGCGGCTTTCGTCATAAGCGTGACGGAGTAGACCGGTGCGCGCATCCAGCGTGTGGTCGTAGATGAGTCTCGCCTGCAGGGTGATGAGGTCGAAGAGCTCCGGCCGGTTGAAGAGCCGCGCGTAGCGCACGGTGACGGGCCCGATCATGTAGAGCCCGTCCAGCCACTGTTGGTCGGGGTATTTCTCCTTGTGCCAGAAGCCGCCCAGCCTCGTCCGGTTGAAGGTGGCGAGCTGCCCGATGAGGCTGTCCAGGGCTTTGCGGTAGCGTTCGTCGCCGGTCCGCTCTAAGATGGGGTAGAGAAGGCAGCCGGCCTGCATGGAGTCGAGCTCCGTCCGCTCGCGCTCGAAGGCGCCGTCTGCATCGATCAGGTGATCCACGTAACCCCGGACATAGTCGAAGTATCTCTCCTCCCCGGTGATCTCCCAGAGCCGCTGCATGCCGAGGAGGAACACTCCCTGGTGGTAGTGCCAGCGGCCCGCTGGCGGGAGTTCCTCCGGGCGGTAAGTCGCCATCAGGGAGGCGCAGGCTTTCGCGGCCCATTCGAGGGGAGCGAGTTCTTGTCTGAGCACGGTTAGATCGTTCATGTTGTTCTTCCTTTTTATATGATTTTCTTTAATTTTAAACCTGAATTTCGAATTCCATCAAGATGAGTCGACCTAAACCCAGTTTCGCTTTCACCAGATGCAAATGGGTGATAACTATAAATGACAATGATTTTACGACCGATCCTGCGCGGATGAGTCCGGATGCCTCCGATATGAGCTGTTCTCGCCAGACAGGAGATGAAAAGAGAGACGTCCGCGGTTATTGTCAGGTTGGCAAAAAACACATCAAAACACGCCGAAGGTGCCAAGATCGGCCACAACCGTCAGGTGAACGGATGCGGCCATCCGGTGGAAGTTTTGAAAATAATAAGAAGAAACTTTGGATCATGGGCGGGGTGGAAAGTGAAAGGCCGGCTGTGACGATCTCAGGTCAGTATCTCCACTACTTCTTCCTGCCGGCGGAGGGATCTTTCCCTTTTTTCTTCCTCGGCCGGATATCCAAGGGCGATGATGGCCACCGGTCGCCGTTCTTTGGGTAACCCCAGGATCCGCCGGAGCTCTTCTTCGTCGAATGCCCCCACCCAGCAACTGCCGAGTCCGTAGGCGGTGGCCGCCAGGAGGAGGTTCTCGACGGCCGCGGCCGTATCCTGAAGGCAGTAGAGGTTCCGGCCCCGTTCGCCGTAGCGGGCGGCGGAACGCTCCGGGGCGGCCGCGACCACGACGCAGACCGGTGCTTCGGCCACGAAGGACTGGCCGTAGGCGGCCGCGGCCAGGACGCGGCGGAGGTGTTCGTTCAAGACCACCGTGAAATGCCAGGGCTGGATGTTCCCGGCGCTCGGCGCGCGCCTGGCCGCATCAATCAGGCGGCCGATGGTGGCCGTAGGGATGGGATCGGGTTTGAACCGGCGCACGGAACGCCTCTCTTCGATGGCGGCGATGACGTCCTTGGTCATGGATGCTCCCTCCGCGGAAGATTATCTCTCTTTTTCGGGCGGAATTTACGCGGGACCTTGGGTTTTTGGGCGCGTACCATCACCCGATGCATCTGCCCCCGCCCTGATGCCGCGCATGATCCGAATATTATTTTAACATTTACCCGTGCCCCGCGAGTTCCGGGAGGAGCTAAGGCCTCGTGGTGGTAGGGTGCCCGCGGCACGGGACGCCCGTCTCGCCGACGCCCGGGTGGGCGGTTCGCTCGGTGTCATGCTCGACGAACACGAGCAGGGCCGGATGGGACCCGGTACGCACGGACTGATTTAATACAGCGCCGGGGAAGCCGAGGAGGAATAGGGACAAGCCGGGGCGAATCGGTCTACTTCGAAGCGTAGTCCCGGTTCTTTTTATGGAGGAAGGCGATGAAACGGGCCATCCGAATAGACACGCGGGATAACGTGGCCGTAGCCCTCACGCGTCTTGCCGCCGGGGAACGGGTGGCGGTGGAGGGCCGTGCGGTCGTCCTCGGGGAGGAGATACCCCCGGGCCACAAGTTCGCCCTTTACGATCTCCCCGCCGGGTCCCGGGCGGTCAAATACGGCCATCCCATCGGCCGCCTCGTGGAAGGGGTCAAGGCCGGGGAGTGGGTTCACACCCACAACCTCCGCTCGGAGCTGGCCGGACCGCGTTCCTACGTTTACCGGCCGCTGAAGCCTGGAGGCGGCCTGCCCCAAAGTCCTCCGCCCGCTTTCCGCGGTTACCGCCGCCGGGACGGAAAAGTCGGCATCCGCAATGAGATCTGGATTCTCGCCACCGTGGCCTGTATTAATAAAGAATGCGAGCGCCTGGCCCGTCTGGCCGGAGAACGCCTGCCTCCCGGCGTGGACGGTGTCCATGCCTTCGGTCATCCCTACGGTTGTTCCCAGGTGGGAGAAGACCTCGCGCGCACCCGAAAGATCTTGGCCGGGCTCGCGCGGCACCCGAATGCCGGCGGCGTGCTCCTCGTGGGGCTCGGGTGCGAAGAGAA
>JAAYXC010000404.1 GCA_012516115.1 Bacillota bacterium
GGGTATTGAGGGCGCTATCGCTTTTGACCCCCCGTAGATGCTCGATCTCGGCCCGGGTGATGGGTTGACGATAAGCGATGATGGCCAGGGTCTCCAGGGCGGCCGGGGAAAGGGGAACCTGCCGCGGTGCCCGGGCCAGTTTCTCCACGAACTCCGCGCAGGTGGGATTGGTCAAGAAAACATACCCGCCGGCACATTCCACGATTTGGATGCCCCTCTGGGCGGCGCGGTACTCCTCCATCAGGTCGGCCACCATATGCCGGACGGTATGTTCGGCCAGCCCCAGGACCTCGGCCAGAGTCTTGGCAGGAATGGGTTCCGGAGAGACGAAGATCAGAGCCTCCAGTCCCGCCCGTGCGCGGGCCAGGTTCAACGTCATGCCTCTCTTGGCTCCTCCCGCAAACGGATGGAGATCCGACCGAAGATCCTTTCCTGAAAAACCATAACGCGGCCGACCCGGATCAGTTCCAGAAGGGCGATAAAACCCACCACCAGGGCCCGCCGCGTCCGCCGACCGGCGAAGATCTCTTCGAAAAGAAGGGTTTTCTTGGTGGCGAGTCGCCCGAGGATCTCCCCCATGGCTTCTCTGACCGTGATCTGCTCTTCGGGCAGGGGAATCTCCGGTTCCCGCTCCTCCAGTTGGGCCAGGATGCCCCGCCAGGCCTCCAGGAGATCCCAGCCGGGCAGGCCGGGGGCCAGGACCGGCGGTCCGGGTCCCTCCGGCGCCTCGGTGCTCCGCGGATACCGCAGGAGACTCTCTTCTTCGTACTGACGGAGCTGCGCGGCGGCTTCCTTGACCTGCCGGTAGGCCAGAAGCCGGTCCACGAGTTCGCGGCGGGGGTCTTCTTCCCCTTCCCCCTCTTTTTCTTCCTCCACCGGACGCGGCAGAAGCATCCGGGCCTTGATCTGCATCAGCGTGGCGGCCATAAGGAGGAACTCCCCGGCCGTCTCGAGGTCCAGGACCTCGATGGTCCGGAGATAGGCGAGAAATTGCTCGGCGATCACGGCAATGGGAATATCGTAAATATCGATCTCGGCCCGTTCGATGAGATGTAAAAGAAGGTCCAATGGCCCGGTGAAAATGGGCAGTTGGACCCGGTAGGTCATGGCAGCCCGACCAGCCGTCTTACGGACTTCATCGTCTCCTCCGCCACCGCCCGGGCCCGTTCGCCGCCCTCGGCCAGGACGCGATCCACGTAGCCCGGATCCGCCAGGAGTTCGCGTCGGCGGGCCTGGAAGGGAGCGAGGTAACCGACGATGGCTTCGGCCAGCTCTTTCTTACAGTCGACGCATCCGATCTTGGCTTCCCGGCAGGAGGGATCGATCTCCTCTATCCGCGCGGGATTAAAGGCCCGATGATAGGTAAAGGCCGTGCAGACCTCGGGGTTACCCGGATCATGACGCCGGGCGCGTCCGGGATCGGTGATCATCCCCCGCACGGCCTGCCGGATCTCATCGGGGGCGGCCGAGAGATAAAGGCAGTTGTCGTAGCTCTTGCTCATCTTGCGGCCGTCCAGTCCGGGCAGGATGGTCACCCGATTGAGCAGCGCCTGTGGTTCGGGGAAGAATTCGCCGTAGAGATAATTAAAGCGTCGCGCGATCTCCCGGGTGAGTTCAAGGTGGGGTAACTGGTCCTCCCCCACCGGGACGGCGTCGGCGCGGTAGATCAAAATGTCCGCCGCCTGGAGCACGGGATAACCCAAGAAACCGTAGGTGGTGATCTCCCTTTCGGCCAGCTGCTGGAGTTGTTCTTTATAGGTCGGGCAGCGTTCGAGCCATCCGAGCGGGGTGATCATGGAAAAAAGTAGGTGGAGTTCGGCGTGTTGCTTAATGGTGGATTGGACGAAGATGACGCTTCGCGCCGGATCGATCCCGGCCGCCAGCCAGTCTAAGACCATTTCCCTGGTGTAGGAGTCGATCGCGGCCGTTTCCCTGTACCCGGTGGTCAAGGCGTGCCAGTCGGCGACGAAATAAAAACATTCGTAGTCTTGCTGGAGGCGGACCCAGTTTTCCAGCGCTCCGATGAGGTTGCCGAGGTGGAGATGGCCGGTGGGCCGCATGCCGCTTAAAATTCTACCTTTCTTCATTCCTTTCCTCCCGATTTCTGTTATCTGCGACCGGCTTCGTCGGCTTCGCGTAAATAGACGAGGAGTTTGGAATCGTCTTCCCCGGGCCGCTCGTGGTGACGGCGGATGGCCGCCACCACCTCTTCGGTCACGCCGAAGCTTTGCGCCATATAGGCCCCGCGACGGGCATGGATCAGATCTACATAACAGGCACGCCGAAAAGCGTTCCCGTTCCTGAGGGCCCATCGCTGCCGTAAGCCCGGCGCCAGCCGGCGAAGAAGGGCCACCAGGATCCGTCCCAAGGGAGTCAGCTCCCCGGCCACCTTCCCCACGTCATGGAGA
>JAAYXC010000405.1 GCA_012516115.1 Bacillota bacterium
ACCTTCACCCGGCCATCCAGCGCCGGCAAGGGAAGACGGGGGAGAGTTTAGCAAGGAAGGGGCCACCATGCGGGCTGTCAAGAAGACCATCGTCACCAATCGTCAAGCACGCCACGATTATTTCATCCTCGAAACCTTCGAGGCCGGCCTGGCTTTGACCGGTACCGAAGTAAAATCCCTCCGCGCCGGCCGGGGGAACCTGAAGGATAGTTTCGCCGAGATCCGCGGCGGGGAGGTCTTTTTGGTCAACTGTCACATCAGCCCTTATGAATTCGGCAACCGTTTCAATCACGATCCCCTGCGGCCCCGCAAGCTCCTTCTGCACAAGGCGGAGATCCGACGGCTCTACGGTAAAACGAGGGAAAAAGGATTGACCCTGATCCCCCTCGAGCTTTACTTTAACGAACGTGGCCGGGTTAAGGTCGAGCTGGCCCTGGCCAAGGGAAAGAAGATCTACGACAAACGGGAGGAGATCGCCAGGCGGGACGCGGAACGTCGGGCGAGAAGAGAGGGCAGGGAATAATGGCACCATTATTCCGAGCACCGGATCCGGGCTGCATCTTCAAGCAACGTCCAGATCGTTGGTTGCCCGTGGTTCACCATGGAGGCTGCTCGCCAGCGACCCCATAACCGGCCCCCGTCCGGATTTACGATGGATTTGCCTCCGCCGGCGTTTCGGAGTATAATGGAGTATAATAAGAAATGATAAAAACCTTTGGGGGCGATCGGTTTCGACGGGGAGTGCGAAGGCAGGGAAAGCGGGTCGAGGTGCCGTGGCCTCGTTAAACTGCGGCAAGCACGATAAGTGCCAACAACGAACTGGCTTTTGCCTCTTAATTAAAGCGGCCGTCCGACCCCTCCTTCACCCGGGAGGAAGGGAAGGGCGTCACCTAAACCGGGTTGCGGCCGGTCCGATTCTCGGAGGGCCGGTCTAAGAGCATCGAGATGGCCGTGGCGGACCCGGTCCGCGGGGGCCGCAACGGCGAGAGCAAAGTGCGGACTGCACCCGGAGAAGTCTCTGCGGTAGCCTTTTCGGACGGGGGTTCGACTCCCCCCGCCTCCACCAAAAATCGGTTGTTCCTTAGGACGCTAATCTGCTGGGATTCGGACCAGCCACGGCGTGGTTGGTCCGCTTTTTTGGTGATGGCTTGTAAAAAAACTGTCTTTCTTTCCCCCACCCATCCCAGATCGCTTCCCCTGCTCCGGAAGGAGGAAAGGGCCATCTGACTGGATAGCTCTCTTCTCCACCCTGAGCTAGGCCGTTTCTCCATCATCGGGTTCGATCCTCTTTTCGTCTACGAAAACCGGGAGACCGCTTCCGGCTCTATAAGAAAGGCGGAGGGGAAAAAGCAGGCGTAGGAGATCCTTGATCCGCCCTGGCCCGTCTTCTCTCCCGGGCCCCCCATGCCCCTGGGGTACGGCGGGATGCTGGATATTTCGGCCACGAAGCCGCTTGGGAACCGATGGGACTTCCCACTCGGAGCACCTCTATCCATACGGGGTTACCGGATCATTCTTCTCTTCCCTCATCGTCATGGAGCATATGGCGGCAGAGGCATGGCTCGTCCATCACACCAAACGTGACCGGGGCGGGATGGACTCCTACCGGCGGCGGCTCAACGATCCTCCAAAAGCTCCAGGATGAAACCCAACCGCGCGACGGCGTCGAGGTAAGCGTACCTTCCCCCTTCGTAGTCCCCTCTCTGGACGAGTTCGATCCCCTCCTGGGCCAGACCGGCGATGATCCCGTCCATCCCTTGCACTTTGAACCCGAGATGGTGGAGTCCCTCCCCATGCGTCTTCAGGAATTCCCTCCAAGTGCTGGGCGCATCGTCGGGTTCGATGAGTTCGACCGCCATCCCGCCTACCTGGAAGAAGGCCAGTTTGGCCCGGGCCTTCGTCGGTCGGCCCCGGTAGCGGGTGTGGGCTTTCTCCTCGGGGTCGGTGAGGACGATCTCCGGCACCGGTAAGCCGAGGAGACGCGCGTAATTCGCCGCCGTCCGCTCGATATCTCGGACCACGATCCCGATCTGGCATAGATCCTCCATCTTCAAAGCGGCCATTCCTTTGTCACCTTATCGGTATCCTTCTTGCCCTCAAAATCCTTCCACCCCCGCGCTTTGGCCTCTTTGACGGTTATCTCTTCTTCACCGAAGACCGCGGCCACGACCGGCCATGGGAAGGATCTCTCCCAAACGACCTTCAGTTCGGGCAAAGCGGTGGTCGACCCTGTGGGTACGGCAGTCAAGAAGGCGATAAAAACCAACGCAATGCCAGCAAATCTCTTTCTCATGGGAGGTTTCC
>JAAYXC010000406.1 GCA_012516115.1 Bacillota bacterium
ACCAGAAGAAATCCTTTATTTATTATCTTTCTTACGATAAGAGAGCAACAAAAGTTACCAAGAATTAGTTTTTTGTGATCCCGGGCGGGAAAACGTCAAGACGAGAGGAGGAGACTGATTGGCCGAGTTATTGGCAGGATTACCCATCGGTTTCCTCGGCGCCGGGACCATGGCCGAAGCCATGCTCCGGGGGCTCGTTCAAAGCGGGGCGCGGCTTCTGGCCAGCGACCCGGACCCGGCGCGGCGGGAGAAGATCGAAGCGGCGCTGGGGGTGGAGGTCATCCCGGACAATACCGAGCTCGTCCGCCGCGTCCAGGTCGTCGTCCTGGCGGTCAAGCCCCAGGTCGCGCCGGCGGTCTTGGAGGAGATCGGATCCTCTTTACGTCCCGGCCAGAGCCTCCTATCCATCGTGGCCGGCCTGCGCCTTATGACCATGGCGCGTTTCCTTCCGGCCGGGGTCGCCTCGATCCGGGCCATGCCGAATACCCCGGCCTTAATCGGGGAAGGGATCACCGCGGTGGCCACCGAGGCCGGCGGTGAGATGGAGGAACTGGCCCGCGCCATCCTTGCTCCTTTGGGCCGGGTGATCTTCTTGCCGGAAGTCCTTCTCGATGCGGTGACCGGGCTTTCGGGGAGCGGCCCGGCCTACGTCGCCCTCTTCGCCGAGGCCCTCATCGAAGGAGGGGTAAAAGTCGGCCTTCCCCGGCCGGTGGCCAGGGAACTGGCGGTCCAGACGCTTCTCGGCACGGCGCGGATGCTGGCCGCCGGCGAACCCCCCGGCGCCCTCCGGGAACGCGTCACCTCGCCCGGCGGGACCACGGCTTATGGGTTATTAGCCCTGGAACGCGGAGGCCTGCGGGCCACGGTGATCGAGGCCATCTCCGCCGCTACGGCACGGGCGGTGGAGTTGGGGTTGCTGACCGAGAAAGGGACGGAGGGTTGAGCGGGTTTGGTCGGGCTCGTCGATTTCGTCGCCAGGTGTTTAAGTCTTTTGATCCTTCTCCGGGTGGCCGTGGCCTGGCTCGATCCGAGGCGGGAGACGGAATACCACGGGCTTTTATACCGGTTGACCGAACCCATCCTCGCCCCTTTTCGACGCCTTTTCTACCGGCGGGGGATGCGGTTCGATCTTTCCCCCCTGGTGGCCCTCCTGACGCTGGAGCTGGTGCGGGAGATGGTTCTCCGGCTCTTTTCCCCGCGCTTTTGAAAGGGGAGAACCGGCTGCCCGGGGAGAAGACGCAGAGAAACTTTATACGGAGGAGAACAATAGTTGGACATCGAAGACCTCTTGGTCCTGGGCAGGACGGCCCTCCGGCAGGAAGCCGTAGTCCGCGGCGAGTTCCTCTCTCCGGAGGAAAGGCAGCTAGCGGCGCGGGAACTGGCGGTTTTACCCGGTCTCCGCGTCTCCTTTTACGGTGGATATCGGCGGGCCGTCCGGCAACGGCTGGTCCTGGCTCCGGAATATCTCTTGGCCGAAACCGTCGCCCCCGGGCTGGCCTACTTTTCCCTTACCGCTTCCTCCGGTCTCACCGCGGAGACCTGCCTGGCGGGACTTCTGGCCCTTGGGCTCCCACGGGGGGCCATCGGTGATCTCCTGCCCGTGGAGGGCGGTTGCCAGGTGGTCTTGGCCGCCGAGGAGGCGGCCAAGTTGGCGACCGGATGGCCGAAAGGGAATACCGAGGTGAAAGTGGCGGCCCTGGAACCGGAAGCCCTTCAGGCCCCGCCGGTGCAGGAGAAGACCATTCACGCCGCTGTGGCCTCGCCCAGGCTCGACGCGGTAGCCGCCGACGGTTTCGGCCTTTCCCGGACGAAGACGGCCCGGCTTATTGCGGCCGGTCTCGTCCGCGTCAACTGGCAGCCGGTGACCCGGCCGGATAGAACCGTCCGTCCCGGTGATGTCATCGCCATCCGCGGCCGGGGTCGGCTGGTGGTGGCCGCGGTGGAGGGGGAGACGAAGAAGGGACGGCTCGCCTTGGCGTTAAAAAGGATAATATGTTAAAACTCCGTTGGCGGCATGGTGGACGGTCCTTTTAAGCCCGCAGGGCTTCCCACGCCGGTCTTCAGGCGGCCACGAAAGAAACACCGGATACACCAACCTCGGCTTGGCCGGGACAATCAAGGATGAAAACACGGGTTCAGACCCCACTCGTTCTCCGAGCGACGAGCGACCAGCGACGAGCTGCGCTACTATATCCCCGGGAGGAGGCGCAAGAAGATGCTTACTCCGGTCGATCTCGAGACCACGGTCTTCCGGCGCGGCTTTCGCGGTTACCGCGTCCACGAAGTCCAGGAGTTCATGGCCCGCCTGACCAAGGATTACGAACGGCTTTACCGGGAGAATATCGAGCTCAAAGAGAAGATCGAAGCTTACGAGGCCAAGCTGGCCAACTACCGTGAAGCCGAACAGACGCTGCAAAACGCCTTGCTTCTGGCGGAAAAGACGGCCGAAGAGATCAAACAGACCAGTCAGAAACAGGCCGAACTCCTCTTGCAGGAGGCCGAGCACCGCGCCGAACAGATCCGGACCCGGGTAAAAGAAGAGGTCCGGGCCGAACTGGAATACCTGGCCCATCTAAAGCGGCAGGCCGATTTCTTTCGCCTTCAGTTGAAGAATTTCCTCCTGGGCCTGGCCGAACTCACCGAGCGGCACTTCGACCTCCAGGCGGCATGGGAAGAGATCTTTAAACGCGGCGCCGGCGACTCTCCTTCCCCGATCGACGAGGGGGGTACCCCGGTCGGGCAAGAGCGGATGGAGTAGGTAAAAGCCGTTTGGCCCCCTGGTCGGATGAAGCTGAGCCGGGTCTCGCCGCATGACGTCCCCGGAGAAGAAGGATTAACCCCAATCGAACCATGTCTTTCCAGGCAGCGGAATTCTCACTCTCCGCGGCCGTGATAAAGCACGTCAAGGGTCCTGCGAAAGATCACCCGGAGGCCCTATTTTTTCGAACCGAAGAGGGCTCCATGATTTAGCCACGACTGGTAAGAGGGCGGCAGACCGGTTGCCGCCCTTTCGTTTCCCTTGGGTGGGACCGTTTTCGCGGCGGCGGGATGAAATGAAAGAATGGTGTGGCGTTAAAAGAAGTGTGTGTTGACCACTCCTCGACTCCTTGCTAGGATAAAAACGGTTGCAAATGGTTATTCGGTGGCCATGGACGCGCCGTAATTTTTCCAATGTTAGCTAAATATTAAGGAAATGAAACTAAACTCGTTCCTCCTGGTTTACGGGAGAGCAAGTTGAGTTTTGACCAATAGAACTCCAAGAAATCCAGAGGTTGTCTCCTTGTTCGTTCGATCGGCCCATTTTATAT
>JAAYXC010000407.1 GCA_012516115.1 Bacillota bacterium
AGCCCCACCAAGGTTTTGATGGTACTGCTCTTGCCCGCGCCGTTTGGCCCGAGAAGCCCGCATATATCTCCACGCCCGACCGCGAACGGGATCCCGTCCACGGCAGTCGCCGCGCCTTATGCAACCTCGCGATCCTTGACGTTCATGGCGATTTCGTCCTGCACGCCTCTTTCCTCCGATCCTCGGCGCTCCGGACATCCCTAGTCGGGGCTGGGGGGGAAATTTATCTTTACTAAAAAAGTGCCCCAAACATGAGGATTTTTAGCTCCGGCGTCGAATAGAGGGATCCGGTCCGCGACGACCCAGGTAACTCGCAGAGGGGCAAAAGGAATCATTTTGGTTCCAATAAGGTTATTTATTCCATGATAATATTGAGAATCCATTTTAGTCAGGTATTTTCTTTCGACCGCTTTGGCAAGCATGGTATTTCGTTGCCGAAAAGCAGGAGGAATACAAAATGGATGGAAGCAAAGACGGGATTACGGAAAAGGACTCCCTCGCCGTCCGCGTCGAGACGCTCTTCTCCAAACTGACCCTTCGTGAGAAGATCGCCCTTCTCTCCGGCCGCGACGCTTGGCGGACCGCGGCCGTCGAACGTCTGGGCCTGCCTTCCCTCGTCATGACCGACGGACCGCACGGGGTACGCAGTACGAGAGACCCGGGTCGTATTTACGGTCCGGCGACCTCGTTCCCCACCGGGATCGCCATGGCCTCAAGCTGGAATCCGGAGCTGATCATGAGGGTCGGTACGGCGCTCGCCGAAGAGGCGCTTGCCATGGGCTGCGACATCCTCCTCGGGCCGTGCATCAACATCGTCCGCAACCCCTTAGGCGGGAGGACCTTCGAGAGCTTCGGCGAGGACCCGTATCTCGCGGGAAGGCTGGCGGTGGCCTACGTCAAGGGGTTACAGGGCCGGGGGGTAGGGGCCTCGGTCAAACATTTCGCTTGCAATAACCAGGAGACCGAGAGGATGCGGGGCAGTTCGGTGGTGGACGAGCGGACCCTGCGCGAGATCTACCTTCCGGCCTTCGAGGCGGCGGTGAAGGAAGCCGATCCCTGGACGGTCATGTGCTCCTACAACAAGATCAACGGGGTCTATGCCAGCGAGAACCGGCGTCTCCTGCGGGAGATCCTGAAGGAAGAATGGGGTTTCGCCGGCGCGGTCGTCTCCGACTGGGGAGCGACCCACGCCACCGCGGCGGCCGTCGAAGCCGGGCTCGACCTCGAGATGCCCGGCCCGGCCAAGCACTTCGGGGAACTGCTCTACGAGGCGGTCCGGCTCGGGCAGTTGGAGGAGGCGGTCATCGACGAGGCCGTCCGCCGGGTCCTCCGGCTCATCGTCCTCTCCGGCCGCCTCGACGGGGAAGCCAAGCGGCCCTCCGGGGCCGTGAACACCCCGGCGCACCAGGCTCTGGCCCGGGAGCTGGCCGAGGAGTCCATCGTACTCTTGAAGAATGAGGGCGGCCTTCTGCCCCTCCGGCGCGAAGGGCTCCGGCATCTGGCGGTGATCGGGCCCAATGCCCGGGCACTTTTGGTAAGTGGTGGGGGGAGCGCCTGCCTTGTCCCACCGTACGTAATAAGCCCGTGGGAAGGACTGGCCGAGCTCCTCGGGGATTCCGTTCGTCTCGAGCATGAAGAGGGTTGCGCCAACCATGTATCGCCGATCGCTCTCCCCACCACATGGTTCCGCCCGCCGACGGGCGAAGGGCACGGGCTTTGGGGCGAGTACTTCGCCGGCGCGGGTTTCGCCGGCGCGCCGGTCTTCACCCGGCTGGACGAGAGAATCGAATTCTGGTGGTGGAAGGCCGGGCCGGATGAGGAACGGATGGACGGCCGGGAATACGCCGTCCGCTGGCGCGGTTACTTTGCGCCGCCCCGCGGCGGCCGCTATCGGTTCAGGCTGGAACACACGGGCATCTGCCGCTTTTACCTCGACGGCCGACTCGTCGAGAGCGTGCAAAGGGAGGAAGATCCGTCGGCCACTACTTTCACCGTGGAGTTAAACGAAGGCGGGCGGCATCCGGCGGTGATAGAGTACATCAAACCGGCCGCGCAAGAGATCGGCTTTCTCCGCGTACTCTGTGCCCGCGTACCTACGCGCGAAGAAGAGGATAAAGAGATCGCGTCCGCCGCGGCCCTGGCCGCCCTGGCGGATGCGGCGGTGGTCTGTGTGGGTATGCCTCCGGGCTACGAGACCGAGGGCGCGGACCGGCCGGACCTGGACCTCCCCGGCCGCCAGGGGGATCTCATCCGCGCCGTGGCCGCGGCGAACCCCCGGACGGTGGTCGTGGTCAATGCCGGCGCGCCGGTGACCATGCCCTGGATCGAGCAGGTCCCGGCCGTGCTTTATGCCTTATATCCCGGCCAGGAGGGCGGCCGGGCCATCGCCCGGATCCTCTTGGGCGAGGTCAACCCCTCCGGCCGGCTGCCCGTCACCTTCCCCCGACGCCTCGAGGATACCCCGGCTTTCCTCGATTGCCTCGGCGGCCTGGAGGTCCGCTACGGGGAGGGGATCTTCGTCGGCTACCGTTATTACGACCGGCGGGACATCGTGCCTCTCTTCCCCTTCGGCCACGGCCTCTCCTACACCACCTTCGCCTATGACGAGTTGTCCGCACCACGGCAGGCCAGGATCGGCGAAACCGTCCGCCTCTCGGTCCGGGTGACCAATACCGGCCCCCGGGCCGGGAAGGAAGTGGTCCAGGTCTACGGCCACGACGTGGAATCTTCCCTGCCCCGGCCGCCGAAGGAGCTGAAGGCCTTTGCCAAGGTCGCCCTGGCCCCCGGCGAGAGCAAGACGGTGGAGTTCGCCCTGGACGAGCGGGCCTTCGCCTTCTATCATCCGCACCGTGGCGGCTGGACGGTGGAACCGGGCGAGTTCGAGCTTTTGGTCGGGAGTTCCTCCCGGGATATCCGGGCCGAGGCCACATTGGAGCTTGTTCCATGATTTCTTTTATGGTCCAATCATCGTGCTCGTGCGCGTAATCGTAATTCCTAAATCGTTATATTGCTCGCTCACGAGAACGATTACGAAATACGAGCACGAACACTGCTTTGCTGAGTACGAGTAACCTTAAGAGATGGCGCCGGTTCTTTAGACCGCTGCGAGCCAAGCGAGGTGCGGGGAAGATGCGTGCGATCAAAGCCTTCGGCCCCAAGGATCTCCGCCTCGTGGAGCTCCCGGACCCCATCCCCGGGCCGGGGGAAGTTTTGATCGAGGTCCATGCGAGCGGAATCTGCGGTTCGGACAAGGAGTACTGGCTGCACGGCCCCACGGATGGCGTCTACGGCCACGAGGCCATGGGCGAGGTGGTGGCGCTCGGGGAGGGAGTCAAACACCTCCGGGTGGGCGAGCGGGTGGCGATAAACAACGTCATCGGCTGCGGCCGTTGCCCGGCCTGCCGGGCGGGGAGGTTCGTCTTCTGTCCATTACGGTCCGGCCGGGACGTCAACGGTGGCTACGGCGAGCTGCGCGTGGCCCCGGAGAGGAACTGCCTCCGCCTGGACGACCGGGTGAGCGATGAAGCGGGTTGCCTCATCTTCGACAACTGGGGCACACCCTATGCCGCTTTGAAGCGCGCCGGGGTGGGCGAAGGCGATGACCTGGTGATCTTCGGGTGCGGGCCCATTGGCCTTGCCGCGGCGGTCCTGGCCAAGCGGTTCGGGGCCTACGTCATCGCCGTGGATCCCGTGGCTTACCGCCGGGAGGCGGCCCTGCGGCTGGCCGCGGACGCCGCCCTCACCCCCGGGGAGGATCTCCCCGCTATGGTGCGTGAACTCACCGGGGGGCTGGGGGCGAGCTTCGTCCTGGAC
>JAAYXC010000408.1 GCA_012516115.1 Bacillota bacterium
GATTAAGATCACGTCCGCCCCGGCCTTGGCCACCCCCACGGCGATGGTCCCTACCCCGGCGGCGGCGACGAGCTTGACGTTGATCCGCGCCTGGGGATTGGCGTTTTTGAGATCGTAGATGAGCTCGGCCAGGTCTTCGATGGAGTAGATGTCGTGGTGCGGCGGCGGGGAGATGAGTCCCACGCCGGGAATGGAGTGACGCACCCGGGCGATCCAGGGGTAGACCTTCCCTCCGGGGAGCTGCCCCCCTTCCCCGGGCTTGGCGCCCTGGGCGATCTTGATCTGGATCTCCTCCGCGTGGACCAGATACTCACTCGTCACCCCGAAGCGGCCCGAGGCCACCTGCTTGATGGCACTGCAAAGGGAGTCACCGTTGGACAGGGGGACGAAGCGGGCCGGATCCTCGCCCCCTTCGCCGGTGTTGCTCTTGCCGCCGAGGCGGTTCATGGCGATGGCCCGGGCCTCGTGGGCCTCACGGCTGATGGAGCCGAAGGACATGGCTCCGGTCTTGAACCGGCGGCAGATGGCCTCCACCGGTTCGACTTCCGCAAGAGGGACGGGCGGCAAGACGGAACGGAAGGCCAAGAGCTGCCGGAGGGTACACGGTTTCTCCCGGTCGTTGACCGCGGCCGCGTACTCCCGGTAGAGGCCGTAATCGCCCGTCCGGCAGGCTCGCTGGAGCTTGTGGACGGTCTCGGGATTGAACAGGTGCTCCTCTCCGTCCCGGCGCCATTGGTAGTGGCCGCCGCTCGGCAGGGGACCTTCCCCGCCGGCGGAAAAGGCCGCGGCATGACGGAGCCTGGCCTCGCGGGCGATCTCCGCCAGGCCGATCCCGCCTATACGGGAGGGGGTCCCGGTGAAATAACGCTCGATTAAGGCCCGGTCTATCCCCACCGCCTCGAAGACCTGGGCCCCCTGATACCCCCGGAGGGTAGAGATCCCCATCTTCGAGGCTACCTTGAGGATACCTTTGGTCGCCGCCTTGACGTAGTTGGCTACCGCCTGGTCATAGGAGAGGTCGCCTAAAAGTCCCTCCCGGATCATCTGGGCCAGGGTGGCGAAGGCCAGGTAAGGATTGATGGCCCCGGCGCCGTACCCGAAGAGCAGGGCGAAGTGGTGCACCTCGCGGGGCTCTCCCGACTCCAAGACCAGGCCGACCTTTAACCTCGTCCCCTGCCGGATGAGATGGTGGTGGAGCCCGGCGGCGGCCAAAAGCGCCGGGATGGCCGCGCGGTCCCGATCCACCCCCCGGTCCGAGAGGATGAGGATCCTCGCCCCGGCCGCGATGGCCGTATCCGCCCGCCGGAAAAGGTCCTCAAGTGCCTCTTTAAGATTTTTTTCTTCTTCCCCTTTCGCCGGGAAGAGGATGGGCAGGACCGCCACCTCGAACCCCAAGGCTTTGGCCGCTTTGAGCCGCGCCAGTTCCTCGTCGGTGAGGATGGGCCTGGAAAGCCGGATCTGGCGGCAGACCTCCGGTCCGTGCGCCAGGAGGTCCCCGAAGGGCCCCAGCGCCACCTCGGTGGAGGTGACGATCTCCTCCCGGATGGCGTCGATGGGAGGGTTCGTCACCTGGGCGAAGAGTTGCTTGAAATAGTCGTAAAGGAGCTGCGGCCGCTCCGAGAGCACGGCCAGCGGCGCGTCATAACCCATGGAGCCGACCGGTTCGACGCCGTCTTGGGCCATGGGCGCTAGGATAAGGCGAAGGTCCTCATCGGTATAACCGAAGGCTTTCTGGTAGCGGCGCACCTCCGCCTGGGCAAGCGCGGCCGGCCGCGCCGGAGGGAGATCGGAGAGATATAGCCGGCCTTCCCCAAGCCAAGTTCGATAGGAATGGGTCCGGGCGATCCTCTCTTTTATCTCTTCATCGGCGACGATCCGCCCCGCCACCGTGTCCACCAGGAGAAGACGGCCGGCCTGCAGCCGTCCTTTCCGGCGGATCTTCCCGGGCGGGCAAGGAATCACGCCGGCCTCGGAGGCCAGGATCACCAGGTCGTCCTCGGTGACCCAGTAGCGGGCCGGCCGGAGGCCGTTCCGGTCGAGGACCGCGCCGACCACCACTCCGTCGGTGAAGGCCATGGCCGCCGGGCCGTCCCAAGGCTCCAGAAGATAGCTATGATACTCGTAGAAAGCCCGTTTCTCCTCGCTCATGAAACCCGCGGCCTTCTCCCAGGGTTCCGGGATCATCATCATGATGGCCTCCGGGAGCGAACGACCGGTCATGAGCAGGAACTCCAGGCAGTTGTCGCACATGGCCGAGTCGCTCCCGTCCGGGGCCAGGATGGGTAGGATCTTTTTTATCTCCATCCCGGCGAAGGACGCTTCGGCGAAGGCCGCGTCGCGGGCGCGCATCCAATTGATGTTGGCCCGCAGCGTGTTGATCTCTCCGTTGTGCACGAGATAACGGTAAGGATGGGCCCTCTCCCAGCTGGGGAAGGTATTGGTGCTGAAACGCGAATGGACGAGGGCGATGGCGCTGGCAAAAGAAGGATCGACAAGGTCGCGATAAAACTCCGGAACCTGCGCCGCGGTAAGAAGGCCTTTATAGACGATCGTTCGCGGAGAGAGGCTGGCCACATAAAAACGCTCCCCGCCCGGGACGCGGCCGCTATACCGGATAACCCGCTCGGCCTCTTTGCGGATGGCGTAGAGCATCCGCAGGAAAGAGGCATCGTCGGTTTTGGCGGCACATCCGATGAAGACCTGCCGGATGGCCGGCATCCCCTCCCGCGCCGTGGTCCCCAAACATCTCTCCTCTACCGGCACCGTCCGCCAGCCCAGGACCACTCCGCCCTCGGCCCGGACGATGGCCGTGAAGGCCTCCTCGCAGGCCGCGCGCGCCCCGGGGTCCGGAGGGAGAAAGAGCATCCCGACCGCGTATTCTTCGGGCGCAGGGAGGTCGATCGCGTGGCAGGCCCGCCGGAAGAAGCCGTCGGGGATCTGGGTGAGGATGCCGGCCCCGTCGCCGGCC
>JAAYXC010000409.1 GCA_012516115.1 Bacillota bacterium
CCCACCACCAGCGGACGGATGGACCGGTATACGCCGGTCCTCCTCGCCCGGGGGCTGCGGGGGATGATCGGGAAGGGAGACCGGAGCGAAGAGGTCATCCGAGCCATCGTTGCCCACGGCGCGGTCTACTTCGCCGCTTTGGGCGGGGCGGGTGCCCTCTTGTCCCGGTGCGTGAAACGCGTGGAAGAGGTAGCCTATTCCGACCTGGGGACCGAAGCGGTGAGACGTTTCTGGCTGGACGGTTTCCCGGCCGTGGTGGCGATAGACCCGCAGGGTCGGGATCTCTACCGGGAAGGACCCAAGATATATGCGCGGACCGGTGGAAACGATCGCCCGGCGGTTTATTAAGATGGTCGTCTTCGGTCCGGTAAGAAAAGAAAACCCAAGAGAGTCGGTGAGGATGAAAAATGGTGAGGATCGACGGTCGGGGGCCCGAAGATCTCCGGCCTGTGCGCATTGAGCGGAATTACTTGAAGTACCCGGAGGGTTCGGTCTTAATCGAGGTAGGTGAGACCAGGGTCATCTGCACGGCCACGGTGGAAGATAAAGTCCCCCTCTGGCTCCGCGGTTCGGGCCAGGGCTGGATCACGGCCGAGTATGCCATGCTGCCACGGGCCACCCAGCAGCGTAACCCTCGGGACGTGACCAGGGGTAAGCCCTCCGGACGGACGGTGGAGATCCAACGGCTGGTGGGCCGGGCTCTCCGGGCGGTGGTGGACCTTTCGGCCCTGGGGGATCGGACCATCTGGATCGACTGCGACGTCCTTCAGGCCGATGGCGGGACCCGTACCGCCGCCGTGACCGGTGCCTTTGTCGCTCTGGTGGACGCCCTGGCCAGGCTCTTCCCGGACCAGGAGGTCCTGCCGGTCTACGATTTCCTCGCCGCCACCAGCGTGGGCCTGCTCGACGGTCAGCCGCTTCTCGACCTCACTTATGCCGAAGATGCCAGGGTACAGGTGGACCTGAACCTGGTCATGACCGGCCGCGGACGCATCGTGGAGATCCAGGGCACGGCCGAGGGCGCGCCTTTTAGCCGGGAAGAATTCCAGGCCATGCTGGCCGTGGCCGAGAAGGGCTTAAACGAACTCCTCCTCCTCCAGGCGGAGGTCCTGGGCGAAAACGCCGCCAGGGTTGGGAAGTGGACCCATGAGAAGACTCGTCCTGGCAACGAGGAATAAAGGCAAGATCCGGGAGATCAAGGCCATCCTGGCCGATCTGCCGGTGGAGATCCTCGACCTCGGTGCCTATCCGGAGGCGCCGGAAGTGGTCGAAGGGGGGGACTTCGCGGCCAACGCGCAAAAAAAAGCCCTGGCCGTGGCGGCCCATACCGGTGAATGGAGCCTGGCCGACGACTCCGGGCTGGAAGTCGAAGCCCTAGGCGGCGCGCCGGGGGTCTTTTCGGCCCGGTACGCCGGGGTGCACGGTGACGATGCCGCCAATATCGCCAAACTTTTGGCCGCCATGGAAGCCATCCCCGATGGTCGGCGGCAGGCGCGGTTTGTCTGCTGGGCGGCCCTGGCCGGCCCGGACGGCTCCTGTATCCTGGCCGAAGGGGAGTGTCGGGGCGAGATCCTCCGTCACCCCCGGGGGACGCACGGTTTCGGTTACGACCCCGTGTTTTTTCTCCCCGCCTACGGGCGAACCATGGCCGAACTCCCGGAAGAGGTGAAAAACCGGATCAGCCACCGGGCCCAGGCCCTGATCCGGCTTCGGCCGGAGCTTTTGGCCCGGTTCCACGGGGGGTGAGACGGATGCGGATCGGCGTGGTCAGCGATATCCACGGGAGTTACGAGCATTTGCTCCGGGCCGTGGAGGCCATGGAACCCATCGAGCTTCTGCTTCATGCCGGCGACGGGTGGGCCGACCTGGTCCGCTGGCGCCGCGAACATCCGGCCGTGCCGGTGGAGATGGTCGTGGGCAACTGCGATTTTCCCCCCGTCAATGCAGGCTATTCGGTGGAACTCGTGCTGAACCTGGCGAACAAGAAGGTCCTCCTCACCCATGGCCACCTCTTCGGCGCCAAAACCGATCTCCATCGTTTGGCCCGGCGGGGCCGGGAAATCGGGGCCGATCTCGTGGTCTTCGGCCATACCCACCGGCCCGTCGTCCTCCGGTGGGGAGAGATACTCCTTTTTAATCCCGGCGCTCTCTCCGCAGCAAGGTGTTACGGTCGACCCAGTTACGGTCTGCTGGAGATCAGCCCGGATGGAACGATAAGGACCGGTCACGGTTATTTATGAGCCTTCCGATTTTTCCTTCCGCCAAAACGGAGACGGGCGATCATCCGATCGATACTCACGCCTCCCTCCGTCCACAGGGGACTAAAATTCCTGCTTCTGCCCTTATGGTTATGAAATTTACTCCATAATCTTGCTTTTGACCTATCTTTTCGGCAGGGGAATTGCGGCCAGTATATCCCCCCTCCACCCGTCGGAAAGGTCGGCCAAGGCGGCCTCGGAGCGAACGGCCTTTCTCCCTCCCCGCGTGCGGGGAGGGATGGGGAAGGGCTGTGCGCGGATCATCGAGTTCAATCCCGTACCCGGGAACGATTTAACCACTTTCGTTCTTCGCGCTACCCCCGACAAAGAACATAATTTTCATCGAAATGCACGCAAAAAAAAGGAAAAACCCGGTTTGGCAAGAATGAATAAAATTACCGGATATTTAGCGTTTCGTCCACGCCCTGGGAAGACCGAGGTCGGCAAGAAAACGAAAGGATCCATCGAGTAACTTCCCGGTCTTGTGATCATCCGGCGAGGGGTGAGCCACCCACATGGAAAAGAAGGCGGATGAACGGTTCGCGATGGAGTCCGGCGGTGCCCCTGAAACCCGTGGACGGGTGTTGGTCGTCGACGATCTTCTTTCCACGCGTCTGCTCTTGCGGACCGTGCTTACCGGAGCCGGTTATACGGTGGTGGCCGAGGCGGCCACCGGTCGGGAAGCCGTCAGCCTTTATCTTCTTTTCCGCCCGGATGTGGTTCTGATGGACATCACCATGCCCGAAAAGGACGGGCTTGTGGCCATGGAGGAGATCCTCCGCCAGGCCCCGGAGGCCCAGGTCATCGTTTGTACCGCTTTGAACTTCAAACAGGTAGCCTTGGACGCCTTGCGGCGAGGGGCGACTGATTTCCTCCCCAAACCTTTCCGGCCTGCCGCGGTCTTGGCCGCCGTTCAGGCGGCGATGGAACGGCGCCGCCAGGAAAAGAGCAGGCGTCGCCGCTCCGCCATGGTGGCGGAAAACGCCACGCCGGTGGCCCTGGCGGTCGGGACCCAGGCGAGGTCGGAGGAACGGCAAGAATCCCCGGTGGTACCCTTGGCGTGGAAAAGGCGTGGTTAGGCCGTTTTTTTAAACCCCGGGCCACCGAGGATTTACCCCTCCTTCAGGTCTTCTCCCTCTTCTTTTTCTTCCGTCACCCGGTGAACGTGGTTTTCCAGGTGTTCCTCGCAGTAATCGAGCTCCAGCCCGCAGATCTTGCAGGTCCGAAAGACCAGCCGAGGGTGGGATTTGTCCGTCTTGCCGCAGACGGCGCAGACGCGTTTTGGCGGCGTGGCCTCAAGTGCCGCGAGGAACCGCCGGCGGTTTTGGTGGACCAGCTGCCACCGGCGGAGATAGGCCGGGATGTTGCCGCCGAAAAAGAGGAAGAAATTGAGGACCGAAGCCAGAATGGCCACTTTCTCCGACCAGGAGCCGGTCAAGAAGGAAAGACCGAGGAAGCCCCAGTCGATCCAGGCCAGGTATTTGGCCTTGACCGGTAAAAGGAAGAAGAGAAGGAACTCAAAATCCGGAAAGAGCTGGGCGAAGGCGAGAAAAAGGGAGAAGTTGAGGTAGACGGCCGTGGTTCCCGTGCGGGTGATGAAGGCCCCGAGCGCGGTCCCGGCCATCCCCGCCAGGTAGTAGAGGTTGAAGCGCGCGCTTCCCCATTCCCTCTCCCGGCTGGTGCCGATGAGATAGTAGAAATAGAGGACGAAAAAGATGAAAAGTGGGGAGGGGAGGGGCGGGATGAAGATGAAACTCACCAGCCGCCAGAGCTCGCCCTGGAGGACTCTGGTCGGGTCAAGGGCGAGGAAAGAGACGAGCGCCCCGTGGCCGAGGCAGACGAAGACGTAGACCAGGGCGTTGCCGAGGATGATATAGAACATCAGGCCCCTGATGGCGTAGCGGCCGAACCGGCGCTCCAGCCGGCGCAAAAGATCCATCCGCTCAACCCCTTCGGCGGTAGAGTGGTCTTCATCAATTCCACTTTTGCCGGGGAGAATCCTGCCGGGCAGGAACGGGCGTTTGGATCTGGGCGTTAAGAATGAATAAAGCGTTTTAAGAACATCAAGGGCGGGGTCTTGCGTATGAAGCGGAATGCGGCCCCTTGGGTCGCTTTCAAGCTTTTAACCCGCCTTTTTCCGGAAGACACCCTGGTAGGTAGGAGCCATTAACGCCCTCCGTATTATCCGTGCATCGATTTCCTCCAGTCCGTTCTGCCGCATTAAACCCCGTAGGTCGTCCGGTGAGAAGCCCTTTACCCCGAGCGGTTCGCAGACGAACATCTTGCCCCCGTCGACCAGGATCCGGGCCAGGTGCCGAAGGATCTCCGGCCGCGCGGAGACGTCGAGGTCATGAAGGACGGCATGAATGAAAACCGCATCGAACGAGGCAGCAGGGAGGTTCAGGGTGGTGATATCACCCAGTAGATAGTCAACGTTGTGGTAATGCTTGAGCGTTTTCCGGCTCACCGCCTGCCATACGCGCGAGATATCGAGGCAGGTTAAGTGCCCTCCGGCTTTGCGCAGGCGCGCGGCCAGATGTCTTGCACAAACCCCCGCACCCGTACCGAAGTCTAATATCCGTTCGTTACCCTGTAACTCGAGGCCGTTTATGTAACGTTTGTAATACGGGTTGGCGACGGTCTTCTGGAGTAACAGCGTAAGGCAGACTTCGACAGGAGAAGGTTCAAGAGGATCCATGGGCGTCTCCCCTCGTCCTTGTTTTCCCCCGGATGGCGCGGGCTCCCTATTTCCTGCCTTTCCCCCGGCCTCCGGCGCCTGTTTTCCTGCGCTACGAAGAGCGCCGGGGGTAAGCAGGGTTGAATACATCATCGCAAGGGTTTAAATCGTTCACCCCTGAAGACGACCGGGGTGGCTTTTCATTGTTAAAAAACCGCGAAGCCCTCCTTTATCCGGCGGAATTCCTCCCCCACTTTCTCCCAGCTTGCGGCCGGGGCGATAAAAATAAGGAGATAACAACGGTCTTCTACCACGGCGAGCCATTCTTCCCGGTGAAATTCTTTCCCTTCTACCGTAAAGCGCAGGAGGGCCCTCGCCGCGTCCACCCCCGCCAGTTTTCCTTTCTCTTGCCCGACCACTTCAGCTTGGGGTAAGGAGGCCAAAAGGTTCGGTAACCGGGCGGCCAGGAGCTGTTCGGGTCTGGTCCCCGCCGGCACGTTGGTCATAAAGAGGAACGCCGCAG